>JAZSNJ010000008.1:0-7424 GCA_045536355.1 Clostridia bacterium
TTCAATTAAAATCTTACCCTTACGGGGATTATTTTAATTGGCGTACCCGCGGGGATGTCGCTTCGCTCTACCGCTTGACGACCGCAAACTTAAAAGTTTGCAGTACCCGTCTTCGCGCCTCTCATCTGTAAAACAGTTCACCGAACTGTTTTACTTTACGATTCGAGCCCTCTTAGGGTTCAAATCCCTTTCATTTCATTCAATTAAAATCTTCCCCTTACGGGGATTATTTTAATTGGCGTACCCGAGGGGATTTGAACCCCTCACCTGCAGAGTCGGAGTCTGCTGCGCTATCCAACTACGCTACGGGTACATATATATTTTATCCGAAATTATTTTATCATATTGTAAATTCGCCGTCAACAAAAAAAGTGTCTGCTATAAACAAAAATTTGTGCATAAAAAGACACCCTATAAGGGTGTCTTTTTATATTATAATTTCTTTTCTTGTTCAGCCTGAACATCAGGGAAAACCGAAAGCATGGGTGGAATTTGTTTTCCTTTTAGGTTTCTTTCAACATAGTTTTTGGTAATCTTCATTACAAGACCTGAAAGTGCAACAACACCGATTAAGTTAGGAACCATCATAAGACCGTTGAATGTATCTGAAATATCCCAAGCAAGTGAAGATGTTAAAAGTGCACCGCACATAATTGTGATTAAGTGAATTACTTTATAAACTTTTGTTGCTTTTGTGCCAAACATATATTCCCACGCTTTTGTACCATAGTGGTCCCAGCCAAGAACAGTGGTAAAAGCAAATAACAAAATTGCAATCGCAATAAATCTTTCACCCCAGATACCAAATACACCCGAGAATGCTTTTGCAACTAAGTTTGCATCTGTAGCACCTGCAATTAAGTTACCAGTATTTAAATCGAGTACGCCTGAAGTTAAAACAACCAAAGCAGTCATTGTGCAGACAACCATAGTATCAGCAAAAACTTCGAAGATACCCCACAAACCCTGTTTTACAGGTTCAACAACATTAGAGTTTGAGTGAACCATAACAGATGAACCGAGACCTGCTTCATTAGAGAATACGCCACGCTTACAGCCAAGTTCAACAATTTGTTTAACAGCGATACCTGTAACACCGCCCCAAACAGCAGGAGCAGTAAAAGCATATTTAAATATTGCTGAAAATGCTGCACCAATTTGTGCATAGTTTACACCTATTACTACTAAACTTCCCAAAACGAATAAGGCAACCATTACAGGTACAACCTTTTCTGCAAAGTTTGCAATCCTCTTAAGTCCGCCCAAAATGATAAGACCTGCAATTACAACCAAAACAACACCTAAAATGACATGGTAAACTGAAACACCGTCATAAACCATATTGCTTGATAATGCCTTAATATCAAAAGCTGAAACAAAATTTACAACAATTTTGTTAACCTGTCCCATAGCGCCGATACCAAATGATGCTAAAATTGCAAAAATTGAGAATAAAACTGCAAGAATTTTGCCTATGTATTTACAGCCTTTGTATTTGCCAAGACCTTCTTCTAAGTAATACATAGCTCCGCCTGACCATTCGCCGTCAACATTTTTTCTTCTGTAGTAGATACCAAGTACATTTTCGGAATAGTTTGTCATCATACCGAAAAATGCAGCAATCCACATCCAGAAAACAGCGCCCGGACCGCCGCCAACAATAGCAGCAGCAACACCTGCAATATTACCAACACCGATAGTTGCAGCAAGAGCTGTACAAAGTGCCTGGAACTGTGAAATTGATTTTCCTTTTACATGGCCTGAAACATCTTTTTTAAAAAGACTTCCCAATGTTTCGGAAAACCAGTGCCTGATTTTAGTAATCTGGAAAACACCTGTTAAAACAGTCATCAAAATACCTGTTGCAAGTAACAAGTATAATCCTTTGCCCCATACAAAGCCATTAACATCGTTGTTAAAGCTTGTAAGCCATTCAAAAAAGTTTTGCATATAATCCTTCTTTCCTGCTAAATAAAAAAACACGAAATTATAAAAACTCCGTGCAACAAAAAGCCTGATTACAGCTTTTTCGCTCCGTCCTTTTGCCTGAGAGATTAGCCTTTAAAAAAGGCTTTGCACCTTCGGCATCCTATTTTAGGACTTCTCCGGAGAGCTATCCGTTTGCAGTCATTGTGCCTGAAAGTGTTACTTCTTCGGCAAGGCAAAAACCTTTTTCCTGCATACTTCATTTAGCATAAATATTTATTTCTTTAACAGTATAATACTTTATTTGCTATTTGTCAACATTCTTTGCTCTTTTCTTAAAACTGCATTGCTAAAATCTTTTTCTTCTTTTTCGTTTGTTAAAATAAGTTTTGGAACGGTTGTTGGTTTATCGTTTTCATCAAGTGCAACTAAAACAACAAAAGCTGTGTTAATTAGCATTTTTTCACCGTTTAGCTTTTCTATATAGGTATTTACTTTAACTTCCATAGAAGTTTTACCTGCATAGGTGATATGTCCTTTTAAAACAAGAGTATCATTTGCTCTTGCAGGTTTTTTAAACTCTAAGCCCTCCACCAAAACGGTAGTAACATTACATTCGCTGTGGCGCCTTGCAACAACTGCTGCAACAATGTCAATCCACTTCATAAGCTGACCGCCAAATAACCTTCCAAATCCGTTCATATGTGATTGGGTTAATATCTGCACCTGCTCTGTATATGAGTCTTTAACATATTTTTCCATTTTTGCTCTCCTTTGTTTTATTTTAAAAAATATTTTCATATAAATTAAGTATGAAAATTCTAATTATATTTTTAATGATATTACTTTGTGGGTGCTCCCCAAATACTTCTGAAAATCCCATTTTATCCTGCGACATAAATGCTGACGGATATAACGACAACATTTATATAAAAGGAGAATATCTTTTAGCAGAGTACGGGAGAAGCGGTTATGTTAAAAAAGTCCCCATTGATGATGACATTTTAAAGGTAGATGCAAAATTCATCACCAAAGACTGCTATCTCGAAATAATTTTAATAGGGGAAAACTCTGCTTTTGTGTATGATTTTGCCAAAGTCCCCACAGAAATTAACCACGGACAAAATTATACATTTTCATTAAAACCCACCGAAAAAGGCTCTCTTTTGGCAATAACTCCAAACGGACAAAGTTTTGTTGCAGGAAGTGGTTACAAAGGCCTTTTCTCAATTTCCAAACCGTATAATTTTAAAGTTTCAGATGTGGATAATGATGGTTCCTCTGAAATCCTTTTTTCCTATAAAATCAAAGATGATGATAAAGACATACTTATTTTAAACTGTATTGAAAAATATTATAACGGTTTCTGGCACATTAATGAAATAAATTACGAAATCTTGTAGAACTTTAAAAAAGCATCGCTAAAAGCGATGCTTTTTTGTTATCAGTTCTTTGTAATTTCAACTGTATAAGTTGTAGCATTTGCTAAAGTGTTAATCTCATTATAAAGTGAAATAATATTTGCTTTTAATGTGTCATAAGGAGCACAGTTGTTTAAAACTGAGTTTCCGTTATGGGTTGCTTCCCCTGCCAAATATGCTTTAGCAACTTCTAAAGATGCACAGTTGCCACCAAATGGTGTAATGTTAGCATAAATTCTTCTTACATTTGTTACAGCCTTACTCAATGCACCATACTTTTTGAAAATCTGTTGTGAAAGCAACTGGTTTGGATTAGCTTCGAGTTCTGCAATGTTAATGCCATTTGCAAGTTCTTGCGCTGTATATGTTCCAACTTCAGTTCCGTTTAATGAAACTGTGTAGTTTCCTGAAAGACCATCTACTTTAATTACTTCACGGTTTAAAAGGTTTTCAATATCATAGCCATACTGTTTTGCGTGGTTGTAAAGGTCTTGATTAACTGTCATTTCAGTTGTGTTAAGCGAACCGCCAACTGCATCTCTTGTATAATATGGGAATGTATAGCTTGTCTTAGTTGCAAGCGGAAGTGCTTTTGGTTTATAAGTATATGAAATGTATGAGTCTTCTTTTACGAAGTTTGAAACTTCTGCATTGATTGCCTCTATTCCGTTAGATGTGATATTAACCTGTGCAACAACAGGGCTTACGCCTTGTTTTCTTGCAACTTCAGCTGCAACCATTATATGACCATATTCGTTTGTGTGAACAAGGTCAGAACCAAAGGCTGCACCTTTAATATGTGCATCAAAAAGTGGTGTGTGAACATCAACAAATTTGATAGCTGTATCATTTTCTTTATTGTAGCTTTCAACAAAAGCTTTATACTGTCTTGTCATTTCTGCATAAGCAAGGTTTAAACCGATTGGCTCACCATACTGCTCTGTATAAACACCAACAAATGGTGAAATAACAGTTATGTTTGTAACGCCTTTAGAAACTAAACCATTAACAAGGCTTTCAAGCTGATTAACAGAATTTTCACAAGCCAAAATTGCACCTTCGGTTAAAGTTGTTTCTTCTACTCTGTTATTATAACCGATTGTGTTTGTACCAAGCATAATTGTAACTGCTGTTGGGTCTTTGCCATAAACACCTGTTGCAATGGTATCGCCAATTGCTCTAACATCGGCACTTGCTCCCATATCTTCATTGTGAGCGATTGAGAAAATATCCCAGTTAATTCTTTCTAATGCGCCTGATGCGCTGTCACCTGCAATACCCTTGTTAAAGAATTTAATATCTCTGTCTAAATATCTTGTTTTGTAGATATAGTCTAAATAAACACCATAGGTTGTGTTTGTTCCAACGCCCTGGGTGATAGAGTCACCAATAACACCTACAACTGTTCCGTCTTCATAAACACTGTCAGAAGCTTCATAAGATGAGGTAAGTGGCATAAGAGATTCTGTTAAGTCTTTCCATACAAATGCTTTTATTTTTGTAGTTCCCTCAGGAATATTAGCTGCGTAAGTATTAATAAGATTCTCCTCCAAGTCAGATACTGTTACAACAGGTGCGCCAACTAAAGCATTGTCGGCATCATAGAATGAGAAAATAACATTAAATGTGCCTGATACATTATATTTGTTCTTAATTTCAACTGCTGCTGAAATAAAGTCTTGTTCTGATGCATAACTTGCGGTAAGTTCTGCAGATACTGCCTCAATAAAAGATTTTGCTTGAGACACGGTGTTAGTTATAGTTTCACCATTTTGCAAAATTTTTAGTGCTGTAAGAGGTGCGCCTTTATAGTCAAACTTAAATTCATAATTTCCGTAAGCATCGGTTTTACCCTGGTTTGCATATACAATAGTGTCGCCGCTTTGTAAAATAATTGCAACATCTTTGTTTCCGATTTCGGCCTTTCCTGCGACAACACATCTTGCAGACTCTACATAGTGGCTAACATCAGGTGATGTAGCAAAAACCATTACGCTTGATGCTAAAACTGTAATTACAATTAATAATGATAAAAGTCTTTTCATAGTCTATCTCCTGTTTTTTTATTAAGTAAAGGGCGGAAATTTCCGCCCCTTATTTGTTTTTTATTTGCGCACAACTGCATCAATGTATGGTTTAAGATTTGTTAAATCTTTCCACAACATAATTTTAAGTGTATCTGCACTGCTGTCTTTTACAAGGTCTAATGTAAAGGTTGTTACGCCTAAGATTGAAGCACCAGAATCTGGTGTAGCATTATAAAGCTCTGTTTCATCTTCATTATACTGTGCACCGATTACAACATAAGTATCATCTACTGTTAAGTTGTTTACAACTGTAAGTGTAGCTGTAAATGCACCGGCTACAACATCTGTAAAGTCAGCAACGGTTGCACCGCTTTGTGTCATTACCAATGATGTAGCTTTAAGTGGAAGCGGAACTTCGTATTTTACTTCTGTTCTCATTGAAGGAGCAACACCAATTTCAACATTATCTTTACCTACATAAGCCATAGGAATTGATACTGTGTAGGTTGTGCCGTCAGCTGTAACATCTAATGCTACCTGAGTAGTTCCATCGTAAAGTGTAACTGTAACATTATCTTCTTTTGTAAGTTCAAATGTAAATACAATTTCATTTAATGCAACTTTTGTAAATGATGCACTTGATACTTGTGCAACAGCATTTAATAATGTTCTGATTTCTTCAACTTTTGTTTTAGCATCATCTGTGAAATCAAGTGTTCTGTCATAGCTTGCCGCACGAGTTACTGCGCTGTCATAAGTGTTTATAATCGCCAATGCATTGTGATAGTTTGCAGGTGTAATACCTGTTATAATATCGGCATAATTTGCAGCAAGTGCTTTGGTAATTATTTCAGGCACTTCTGTTGGAGCGTATTCAATACCGATTAATGCAAAGAGTGTTGAGTTGTGGCTGGATACTGCAACCTGTGTAATCGGATAAATTGCATCATCATGACCTGTTGCGCCAGATGTTGTAATGTAGTGTCCTGAGGAGAATGCATCAATAACGATATTGCCATCTTCATCTTTACCTAATTTATCAACAGTTTTTGCATTTGTTGAATAACCATGTCCTGCCACTTCATCAGTTGAACCATCTGCGTAAGTAGTAATTACTTTACCCAAATGGGTTGCACCTGTATCATCAACTGTACCTTTGTTCCAGATAGTACCTACTTCTTTATAGTATTTAATATCATTATCTGTAAGTTTGAATATGTATGGTGCTGTAGCATGAGTGTTGCTGATAACCACACCCTGGTTATAAACGGTAGAGTTAAATAACTTAGTACCATTATAGAGTACACCATTGTTTACAAATTCTGGATCTACTGGCTTAGCAGTATCGTAACTCTGCTGATGTGCTGCTGCCGGTGTATTCAAAAATGCTTCGAATGACTGACCGTAAGGATATAAAAGTACATCTTCTGATACAGTAATTTCTAATGTAACAACATATTTAGCATAGCCGTCCGCTGAAATTGTAACTTCAACTTCATGTGTGCCTTCTGCAAGTGTTGTAACTTCTACGCCACCAACTTTAAATGTGTATGTTGCACCTTGAGGAACTTCACCTTCAATATTAAGAGCATCAGCGCCAAGTGTAACTGTCTCTGCGCCTTGTGCTAAATAGAGTTTTTTAGCTGAAACTTCAATTTCCATTTCTGGTGGGCAAAGCTCTTGATATTTAGCATAAACTGTTGCACCTAAAGCATTTGCGGCATCATATCCTCTGCTTTCAGCAGATTCAATTGTTGCTCTTATAGCTTTTCTTGTTTCATCTGTTATTGTAGCTGAATTTTCTGCATTGATAACAGTTGTCATAACAGTTGTTAATTCATCAAAACCATATTCAACTTCGTAGATTGCAAATACAGCAAGAGGACCTGCGAAATTAATATTAGTTAAGGCTTTGCCTGATGTATTAAACTGTGTATAGTAGCTGATGTTAAATGCTTGTGTGTCAGCTTCATTAGCTATGTTATAACCTGTTCCCTGTACAAAGAAGTTACCTGTTGTAGCAGTATGAACTGCAGTAGTAATTGCACTT
>JAZSNJ010000139.1:0-5790 GCA_045536355.1 Clostridia bacterium
ACTTTTTTGTATTTGTATTTAAAAACAGAAATGCTATAATAAAGTCAAAGAAAGTCAAAGTCAAAGAGGTGCGATATGAAAATTAGCGATATTATTGAAGAATTTATAAAAGAAATGATAGAAGAAACTGAAGGCGAGGCACATTTTCAGAGAAATGACCTGGCTAGTAAACTTAACTGTGTGCCTTCACAGATTAACTATGTTATTAATTCGAGATTTACAAATGAACAAGGATATGTTGTGGAAAGCAGACGAGGTGGAGGCGGAAGTATTAAAATAACAAGAATTACAATGGATAAACCAACATATCTAATGCATATACTTTCATCAATAGGAAATTCTATTACGCAAAACACAGCCTTATCATTTATCAGTAATTTTTTAGATTATAAGGCAGTATCAAAAAACGAAGCTGCATTAATGGCAGCAGCAGTTTCAGATAAGGTTTTAGCAGAAAGTGGTATATATAAAGATATAATAAGAGCTAAAATTTTAAAGAATATGATTGCAAATATATTATAAGGAGGTTTTGGTATGATTTGTGAAATTTGTGGGAAAAATTTTGCTAACATTCATTTAAAAACTGTTATAAACGGTGTAATAAAAGAACAACATATTTGTACCTCTTGTGCTAAAAACAAGGAACTCGCTAACAAATATGCTGACAATTACAGAGGTGATCATATGAATTCGTTTGAAAACAAATTTTCTGACAGAGCTGAAAACATATTAAGATATGCAGGAAATATTGCAGGTTCTTGGGGACATAAATATATAGGAACTGAACATATTTTATATTCATTATTGCTTGATGAAGAATCGGTCGCTTCTAATGTTTTGAAAGAAAATAATTTAACAGCTGATATGGTGTTAGATGAGATAAAGAAAATACGAACTATTGAAAACAAAACACCACTTATTATAGGTTTTAGTCCAAGGGCAAAAAGAGTTTTGGAAATTGCTTATATGGAAGCAAAAAGACTTGGCAATAATTATATTGGAACTGAACACATATTGATGGGAATATTGCGAGAAAGTGAAAATATAGCTGCAAGAATAGTTTTTGAATTAACAAAGAATTCACAAAAAATTTATGATGACATATTAAAAGCATTAGGTGCTTCTAATGATTATGATGATGTTGAAGAAAACATCATTGGTAACAGACATAATACTGTTGCCACAAGTAAAAAAACGCCTACCCTTGATGAATTTGGCAGAGATCTCACAAAAATGGCTCAAGAGGGTAAATTTGACCCTGTAATAGGAAGAAATAAAGAGATTGAGCGCGTGATACAGATATTATCAAGACGAACAAAAAACAATCCCTGTCTTATTGGTGAGCCCGGTGTTGGTAAAACTGCTGTTGCAGAGGGTCTGGCACAGTTAATTAGTGATGGTAAAGTTCCCGAAACTTTAAAAAACAAAAGAATATTTTCACTGGATTTATCTTCAATGGTTGCCGGAGCAAAATACAGAGGCGAATTTGAAGAAAGACTAAAAAAAGCAATGAAAGAAGTTAAAGATTCAGGAAATGTAATTTTATTTATAGATGAAATTCACACAATTATAGGTGCAGGTGGCGCTGAAGGTGCAATAGATGCTGCAAACATTTTAAAGCCATCTTTATCCAGAGGTGATATTCAGTTAATTGGTGCGACAACCATAAATGAATACAGAAAATATATTGAAAAGGATTCTGCACTAGAAAGACGGTTTCAGCCAGTAACTGTAGGTGAACCAACGCTTGATGAAACCATTATGATTTTAATGGGTCTTCGAGATAAATATGAGGCACATCATAAAGTTCAGATTACTGATGATGCTATAATATCAGCGGCAAAATTATCAGCAAGATATATAAATGACAGATTTTTACCTGATAAAGCGATAGACCTTATTGACGAAGCAGCATCTAGAGTTAAGCTTACAACATACACAACACCAGATGATATTACACTTTTAAAAGAACAGGTAGATAAACTTAAAAGTGAAAAAGAAGAAGCAATAAATTCTCAGGATTTTGAGAAAGCAGCTAAACTCCGTGATGAAGAAAACAATATGTCTAAGCTTTTGAAAGAAAAGCGTGATTTCTGGCAAAAAGAAAATCAAACTAAAAAAATGATTGTAACTGAAAAGGATATCTCAAAAATTATTTCAAGCTGGACAGGAATACCGGTAGATAGACTTGATGAAACAGAAATGGCCAGACTTTTGCAGTTAGAAGATGAACTCCACAAAAGAGTAATTGGTCAGGATGAGGCAGTAAAAGCTGTGTCAAAAGCTGTTAAAAGGGGAAGAACTGGTCTTAAAGACCCTAAAAGGCCTATAGGTTCCTTTATTTTCTCAGGCCCTACAGGTGTAGGTAAAACAGAACTTTGCAAGGCATTGGCAGAAGGAATTTTTGGTGATGAGGGCGCAATTATAAGAATAGATATGTCTGAATATATGGAAAAACATACTGTTTCAAGACTTGTTGGTTCACCTCCGGGCTATGTAGGTTATGATGACGGAGGACAATTAAGTGAAGCAGTAAGAAGAAAACCATATTCAGTTGTTTTATTTGATGAAATTGAAAAAGCTCATCCTGATGTTTTTAATATTTTGTTACAGATATTAGAAGATGGTATTCTTACGGACTCTCAGGGCAGAAAAATTGATTTTAAAAATACAATTATAATTATGACTTCAAATGTAGGAGCATCCGCTATAACAAATAAAGGTGGGTCTTTGGGATTTGGAAGCAATGATAAAGCAAGTGATGAGTATGAAACCATAAAAGAAAAAGTTTTAAATGAATTAAAAAGGACCTTTAAACCAGAATTTATTAACAGAATTGATGATATTATAGTATTTAAGCAACTCATAAAAGAAGAAATCGTAAAAATTGCAAAACTTATGGTGAATTCTGTTTTTGAAAGGCTTGAAGCAAACGGCATTAGTGCCGAAATTACTGAAGATGCACTTTTAAATCTTGCCGATGTTGGGTTTGATCCAGTATATGGTGCGAGACCTTTAAGACGCGCCATAGTAGCAAACATCGAAGATTTAGTTGCAGAAAACCTGCTTGAAAACAAAGTCAAGGCAGGGCAAAGCATTAAAATTAATTTTATTAACGGAAAATATGTAATAGAAAACACAGCAGTTTAACTGCTGTGTTTTTATATCTTATAATAAATGGATGGAATGTTCTTCACATTCTGCAATTGTTGCTTCGGGCCAGATTGATGCCTGAACTTCACCGACATGAGCTTTTCTTAAGAAAAACATACATATTCTTGACTGTCCGATACCGCCACCGATTGTATATGGTAATTCGTGGTTTAAAAGTGCTTTCTGGAACGGCAAATTTGCATGATCTGTCATATTTCTTTCTTTCAACTGTGCCATTAATGTTTCTTCGTCAACCCTTATGCCCATCGAAGATAACTCAAGCGAGATATCAAGCACAGGATAATAAACAATTATATCTCCATTTAATGACCAATCATCATAGTCAGGTGCTCTGCCGTCATGTGGTTTTCCGGATTTTAATTTGCCACCTATTTGCATGAGGAAAACTGCACCTTTTTCTTTAGAAATTTCATATTCTCTTTCTTTTGCAGTTTTATCAGGATACATATCCTCAAGCTCTTGTGATGTAATAAAGAAAATATCATCAGGCAATAAATAAGAGTCAAACGAATAATCATCAGCAATATGCTTTTCGGTATGCTTCAAAGCTTTATAAATACATCTAACTGTGTTTTTTAAAGTGTCAATATTTCTCTCTGATTTATCTATAACCTTTTCCCAGTCCCACTGGTCAACATAAATTGAATGAATGTTGTCAGTATCCTCATCTCTTCTTATAGCATTCATATCTGTGTAAAGGCCTTCGCCATGTTTAAAGTCATAATTCTTAAGAGCGTATCTTTTCCATTTTGCCAAAGAATGTACTATTTCAAAATTACCTTCGATTTCTTTTGTGTCAAAACTAACAGGGCGTTCTACACCGTTTAAGTTATCGTTAAGACCTGATGCTTGGTTTACAAAAAGGGGAGCAGAAACTCTTGTAAGATTTAACTGTATGGCAAGATCTCTTTCAAAGAAATCTTTCACTTTTTTAATTGCAATTTCTGTTTGCTTTAATGTTAATAATGATTTGTATTGATGTGGTATTATTGTTTTTGACATTAATATTACCCTTTCACATTTTGTTTTCAAATAATTATACAACATTTTATTAGTATAGTCAATCAATTAAAAAAATAATTTGAAATGCCATTTTTTTCTTTGGATAAAATTCCTGTTATATCAAATAATAAGTGTGTAATCCATTAAAAAGGAGATTTTATCTTTTATGAAAGCAACAGGAATTGTTAGAAGAATTGACGATTTAGGTCGTGTTGTTATACCAAAAGAAATAAGAAGAACTATGAGAATAAGAGAGGGCGATCCTTTAGAAATATTTACAGACAAAGACGGAGAAGTGATTTTTAAAAAATATTCGCCAATAGGTGAGCTTGGGAATTTTGCATCAATCTATGCTGACACATTGTCAAAAACAAGCGGTTATGCTGTTGCGGTAACTGATAAAGATAGCATAATATCTGTATCTGGTGCTCCCAAAAAAGAGCTTCTTGAAAGAAAATTATCAGAAGATGTTGATAAGATTATTAAAAATCGTGAACAATATATGCTTGTTCATCCTGAAGATAAAAAATTTAAAATTTCTGATAACTCAGATAAATATACTATAAGTATTTGCGTTCCAATAATTTCAGAAGGTGATTGTATAGGCTCTGTTATTTTCTTTGATACAAAAGAGCCAAAAGTAATGAGCGATGTTGAATTTAAACTAGCACTTTCAGCAGCACATTTTTTAGGAAGACAAATGGAAGAATAAAAAAACACGGAGATAATATTCTCCGTGTTTTGCTACATAATTTACCCGCCTGACCGTTATTCCTGAAATTTTAAACCTGTTTTTACAGGTGGGTTATGTCTCATTTGCTTAAATCGCTCCTCATTCAGCGTAAGCTGTGAGGCCTGCAAGCCACAAACGAAGTACAAGTCCCTTTTATATAAGTGTTGGTTCAAATGATAGCAGGATTTAAACTCGTATCAGGCAGGCTGTGAGAAGAAGTTATTCTTCTTCAGCCTCGTCTTCTTCCATCATTTCAAGATATTTGTTTATAACAGCGTCAGCCTCTTCATCATTATCAACGCCAACTAAAACTTCGTCATCTTCCAAATCATCTAGTTTTAATATAACTACGCCATTATCAGGGTCTTCTACTGGAAGTAAAATAACATAGTATTTGTCGTTCATTTCAATTGTGTCAATGTGTTCAAAATCTACTTCTTTACCTTGATCATCGGTAAGAGTGATTATTTCTGGTTTATTATCTGCCATTTCGTATTTCTCCGTTCTTTCTTAAGTTTTAAATACAGTTTAACAAAAATATATATACTTGTCAATTGAATTTTTTCTATAAATTATAAAATTATTACACATAATAGTATAAACTATTGAAAGGAGATAATTCAATTGAAAATTTGCGAAAAAATATTACTTTTATTATCTATGGCGACTATAGTGGGTGCTGTTGTAATTATTATGAATGAGTGGAGGAAAAATTCTAATGTGTGGCGTTCATTAAAACATGCAGCACTTGAAAGAGAACTTATAAACTTTAAGGGGTAAGAACAACATAGGTGATAACTATTATCCCTATAAAGCCAAAAATGCTTGTAATAAGCTCTACTATTTTATCAAACCCTAAAAGTGATAACAAAAGTCCGCAT
>JAZSNJ010000123.1:0-8729 GCA_045536355.1 Clostridia bacterium
TATCTTTAATAGTATCAAAAGAGAACTTATAAACTTCATTATCATCATCTAAATCGATACCTTTTTCCTGCATAAGCTTTTTACAGGTTTCGCAGTAGCAAGGCCTTGGAATAAGACAATCACAAAAAATCCCGTCAGGCTCTAAAGCTAAAATCTCTTTGATTTCTTCTATTAGGTAGTCGCCCCACCCTTTATGAAAGCAGGGACTTCTGAAAAAGTTATTTTTCACATAATCGCCCTGATAAAGACTTCCGTCTTTATTAACTTTCATAATTTCGGGATTGTGCACCATATATTCATGATTTAAACCACCGTTTAAATAGGCTACCACTTTTATGTCATTTTCTTTGCATTTTTGCAAAAGTTCAACCAAAAGATTATTCTTCATAGTAGGGTACGGAAATCCTATTTTTGTATTATAATAGGAAAAACCTATATTGCATCTTGCAGGAAGATTAACATAATTAACATTAGCCTTTTTAAACATCTCTACAACTTCATCGGCAGTAAAATTCTCGCCAAAGTCGTAAATGCCGGGCATGGTGTGAAAATCAATATGTATTGCTCTTTTAGAACTTTCCATATTAGACTCCTTATTTTATAGCTTGGTTTAAATATTCGAGCGACTGTTTTACCATTTCATCACCAAGCTCTTTATTAGCTTCGGCAGCAGATTTGGTAAACCAGTGATTAATGTCATTTAATCTTTCGAGCTTTACTGCTTCAGGATAAAGCGACATTAAGATTGAGCATTCGTATTTACCTGCATGGTCGTATCCTGTTGCATTTTGAACCTTTGTGCTCATTGTAGGAATTACTTTAATCCAGCTGAACGGGTCATCCCCACCGCCTAAATTATCATAATATGAAGCGTAGTTTTCGCTTCCCCACCAGCCTCTGCCCTGGGTTTTTTCAAGGTATCTCATAATTGCTCTTTGAGATGCTTTCATATATGAAAGTGTCATAGGCTTTAAGTTTTCCTGCTCAAACTGATGGTGGATTACAACATAGATATTACGAAGTCCTGCTTCTAACATATTTGTAAATATGTTCATAAGATAAGCTTCAAAAATATCTTCTTCAATATGCACTGTTCCGCTTGTTTCATCAGCAACTGCATAGCTTGAAGGGCTGTAATAAATTGAAGGAGCAATCATAATTTCTTTAGTTTCTGCAAGTTTTTTGATTAAACCTTCAGCAACCAAAGTATCGCAACCATATGAACAGTGAGGTCCGTGATATTCAACGGTACCGCCGCAAATAACGAACGGAATTCTGTTTTCTTTAACTTTGTTTAGTTCTTTTGGAAAACTCATATTAAATTCCATAATTTATTCCTCCATTATTCAGAATAACCAAGTGTTGTATAAAATGCGAGATTTGCCTGAGTATTATCAAGTCTTCCATATTGTAAAACAATAGGAGTGTTACTTGATACTTTCATAGCATACTGAGTTTCAAAAGGAACTTCAAAACCACACATGTGTTCTAAATTGTTCATTCTGAAACATTTTACTCTTTTTGCGCCAACTTCCCATGTGATGCCTTCGTAAGGTTCTTTGTCTGTAAAATAAACACTTACATCAATTTTAGCATCTACATCAGAATCATTAACGATAATAACTGATTCGTGGCCTTTTGCAACGCCTTCGCCCGGCTGTGGCAATTCACAGTCAGGAATAATCCAGTTTTTCTTTCCTAATCCTTTATTAAACATCTATTTCAATAATTCCTTTCTTCAAGTAATCTGTCATTGATCTGCAACCGTCTTTGGTAACAACAATACCTTTTTCCCATCTTGTACCAAATGTTGGACCTGAAATAAATGTATCAACCTGGAATGTCATATTTTCCTGTAATAAGTAGTCTGAAGATGTTTCCATCCATGGAGCTTCAACTTCAATCATACCTGTACCATGGCATGGACCATATACGAAGTTTTCAAGCATTCCGTTTTCTTCATAAAGCTTATAGAAGCCTTTAGCAATATCACTTGCCTTTACACCTGCTTTAATGTGTTCTGTTGTCCAGTTATGAGCCTGTAAGCAGAATTCAACAATCTTTCTTCTTTCACCTTCTAATTTACCCATTACTACAGGAAGACCGATTGCAGGTGAATAACCGTCAATCTTAGCTGAAAGATTAAGCTGAACGATGTCGCCTTTGTTAATCTGTTTGTAGCTTGAACGGCTGATAGCATGTCTTGTTGATGCTTCTGAGAATACATACATTGGAAGACCTTCGTATTCAGCGCCTTCTTCATAAATAACTTTCTGTGCTACACCAACCATCTGAAGTTCAGTAACACCTGGTTTTAACTGTCTTATAACTTCATCAGTTGCAAGTTCAATAATTCTGAAACCTTCCTGGATACAAGCAAGTTCGTTTTCGCCCTTAATCTGACGAAGTTCAACCATAATGTCGTTGCATTTTACAATTTCTGCTTTTGGGAAGCTGTCTTTAAGTCCTTCAAAAATAGGCATTGTGCATTCAACATAAGAACCTAAACCGATTTTAAGATTTTCGCCTGTTACACCGATTGCTTTGAAAACATCTTTGAATGTGTCAGCGTGAAGTTCAGGATATGAAGGGTCAGCTGATTCTCTGAATTCTCTTAAAACGAATAATTTTTCAATTTTACCGAAGTCCTTTGCGAAAATTGCTGATTCAGGACCTACCATAAGTGCAGCATCACCGTTTGCAGAAATTGCAACACCTGCTCTTTCAAATAATGGCCAGAAACCGCTGAAGTATCTTGCGTTAGCATAGTCAGACTCTGTGCTTGATACTACCATTACATCAAGACCTCTGTCTCTAACGAGCTTCGCAGCTTTCGCAATTCTTTCTTTGTACTCATGATCTGGAATACATACTCTTTGTTTCATTTTTCTTTCCTCCTAAATTATTGATATTTTTCGCAAACATCTTATTGTTTCCTGACTATATTATAACAAATCCACAACAAATTGTATTTGCAATATATTAACTCTTTTTTGCACAATCTTTCGTGAACAAAAAATAAGTTGACACTTTTTGGGGTGTATGATAAAATTTATGTATTAAATTTTTAAGGTAGTGTTTGGTTTGAAATTTAAATTACAAAACTTAGAAACAAGTATAAACATATCAAGGGTTGCCAATGTGCATTATTTTGAATTTACCCCTCTTTATCACACAACTGACGATGCACATAATTTTTGTGAACTTTTGTTTGTTGACAGAGGCTCTGTTAATGTTCAGTCTGACAATTTTTCGGGCGTGTTGACCGGAGACCAGATGCTCATTCACCGTCCCAACGAAAAACATTCGTTAAGTTGTACAGATGATATTTCTCCGAATGTAATTATTATAGGTTTTGAGTGCTGTTCTCCCCAAATTGATGTTTTTTCAAAAAACCCCGTAACTCTTCAGCAAAAACACAAAAAAATGCTTTCTGAAATAATGAAGGAAGGTATGAGCGTTTATGCTCCTCCATACGATATTCCGAACACTTTTGAAATGAACAAAAGGGCAGACTCACCTTTTGCATCAGAGCAGATGCTAAAAATAGGTTTAGAAGCTTTTTTGATTACTTTAGTAAGAGAATACAACAGCGTGGCAAGGTCGAGTCAGACCACTTTAGCAGAAATAAGACTTGGCGAAATAGTAAGCTATATAAATGAGCATTATTGTGAAAAAATTGCGCTCGACAGTTTGTGTTTTTTATTTAACACCAACAAAACTTCTCTTTGCCAGAGCTTTAAATCTGAATACGGTGTTACAGTTTTAAATTACATCAACCAGCTTAAAATTAAAGAAGCAAAATATCTTTTAAGAAACTCAAAACTGTCGGTTACCGAAATTTCTGAAAAACTTGGGTTTAACGGAATTCATTATTTTTGCAGACTTTTCAAAAAGCGTACAGGGCTTTCCCCTAATGAATATAAAAATTCTATAAAATCGAGATTAGAGTTTTAGTTGTCCTTTTTAAAGGACACCTCCTTTGTTAACATAAAGGCAAAGGGAGGAATAAACTATGAAAACTTTATTCAAAATTTTTATATTTACAGGGATTATCGGTATTATTGGAACTGCAGGTTCGTCAGAACTTTTGGCAATTGACTTTTGGTCCGCATTAAAGCAATTAGCTTTTTATATTGTTTTAGTGATTTCGGGGGTATATGGAATAGTTAATATTCCCGTTGCCCGTAAAAAGGTAAAAATAGTTAGAATAAGAACAAAAAATGTTGCATAAGGTGGAATAAATTTATGGCAAAAAGCACAAATCAGAAACTTAAAATGTTTTACATATTGGATTACCTTTTAGAAAACACAGATGATGAGCATTTTGTTACTGTAAAAGATATTATAAATCATCTTGAGTCAAACGGTATTTCAGCTGAAAGAAAAGCAATTTACAGCGATATTGAAGAGCTATTAAATTACGGATATGATATTGTTACAGACAAAAAAGAAAAATTAAGAATTTGTATTGCATCAAGAGATTTTGAACTTGCTGAACTTAAAATGCTTGTTGACAGTGTTCAGGCTGCAAGGTTTATAAGTGAATCCAAATCAAATACCATAATTAAAAAAATTGAAAAACTCGCAAGTAAGCATCAGGCATATCTTCTTCAAAGACAGGTTTATATTGCTGACCGTGCCAAAACCTTAAATCAGAAAATATATTATGTTGTTGATGCTATTCATCAGGCAATTTCACAGAATAAAAAAATTTCATTTATGTATTATGAATATGGTGTGGACAAGAAAAAATATCCCAAAAACAACGGTGAAAAATATGTTGTAAGTCCATATTCTTTATCTGTGTCTGATGACAACTATTATATGATTGCACACTACCCCAAGCATCAGGGGCTTTCCCATTTTCGTATTGACCGAATGGATATGGTTGAAATTTCGGATGAAACTTCTGAAAATATTAAAACCGTAACCAGCGAAAAGTTTGATTTGGGTAATTACTCTAAAAAAATTTTCCAGATGTATGGCGGTGAAACCGAAACCGTTAAACTTTTATGCCACAACTCTGTTATAAACTCTGTTATTGACAAGTTCGGTGAAAATGTAACCATAATAAAAAGCGATGAAGAAAACTTCACCGCAAGTATAACCGTTAAAGTAAGCCCCACATTTTTTGCCTGGATTTTCACATTTAGCGGAAAAATGAAAATTTTGGGGCCTTCTAAAGTTATTGAAGATTTTAATAAAATGCTTGATGCGTTTCGCTGATTGGTTTTAAAAGCATACCTGCACTTTCATTAAACCCTTTTGTTACATTTTTAAATATAACGCCTTTTAAAATACTGTCCTTTACAAAAAACTGTTTTTCGTTTTTTAAGGGCAGATTTTTTTTGCTTATGATTTCATCGCAGTCGTTGGTATTCCCAAGAATATAGTAAGTGCTTTTGTCAAATGAAAGTTTATAAGCAGATTTTTTGGGAGTATATTTTTTGCCTACCCCAAACATCTGATATGCTATTACCTGTGCTTGTCTTAAAATATTTCTTATTTTAAAAGTCCCTACAGCTCCGCCCAATGCAAAAATTGATGTATCGCTTGTTCCCATATATTCAGAAACTATAATTTTGTCATCACATTCTATGCCTGATTTTTTGGCGAGTGATATGTTATTTTTACCCCACGACGCATCAATTATAAACGGTGCCGATATTAAATCACCACTTGTAAGTTTAACTGAATTTAAACATATCTGTTCAATGTCGGTATTATTATAAAGCTGTGTTTTTTTAGAAATAACATCTGTGATTTCAGCACTTAAATCTTTTCCAAGAACCTCTGGAGAATACCCTTCATCAGGGCAGACAGATACAACCTTTTTACTGTTTGAGATAAGTAAATCTATGGCATTTAATGCCATAAGTCCGCTTCCATACACCACAGCAGTATCATTATATACCATATAGCGTGATATTGATTCAAAATTGGTCTTGTTGTTATACGGAACAATTGTAATTAAAGGTGTTTCTTTTACATAGAAATCGCACCCTGTTGCTAAGACTAATTTGTCATAACAAACATAAGAACCACTTTTAAGTTTTACCATTTTTTCAAAACGGTTAATTTCTACTGCTTCATCACATTCTATATTTATCTTTAGTCTGTCAAAATCGTAATCAAACCCGACCGTTTCGGGATTTAAAAACTCTTTTGAAGATAAAAGCTTAAGTTTGTTATAAGGCTTCCCGGTTCTTGATATTATGGTTATACTGCAAAACTTATTAAGCTGTCTTATCCTTAAGGCACATTCCACTCCTGCTACTCCTCCGCCTATTATTACAACAGATAAAAAGCTCTCAAAACTTGTTCTTTTAATATCATCAATTATTTCAGCAGTATCAGAGTAAGAACCACATAAAGGACAGTAATCTTCTTCATATGTTTTACCGCAAACCATACATCGTTTAAAGTTCACCTTAAAATCACCTCTTTATAAAATGATACCATATTTTAATATCCATTTCAACAAAAACTAAAAATATACTTTTAATTTGTCATATTATGTGCTAAAATAAATTGTAGCTCAAATACGCTACAAGAAACTTGGATAAATTTAACTGAAATTACATAATGTTTCAACTTTTTATGATGCAAAATTTGTCCCGATATGCCATAATAAGCCTTTTTGCGACTTTTTTAGCATTTTAAAAATTGAAAAACAACAAAATCAAAAGAAATTTAACAAAATTACTCAAAAATATATAAAATGTTTAATATTTTTGTCATTTTTAAGTTGTGCCGGTTTTTTGCACCCTAAAACCCTTTTTTCGTATACTTTTGAAAAAAGGAGGTTATATAATGTACGAGTGTGTAAAAACCGTAAAGTCAAAAGAACTTGGCATAATAAGATATTTTGTCGTTACAAGCTATATTGATGACAATATAGAAACATACGGAATTGCTATTGAACAATCGGGCGCAACAGAAGAATTTGCCGAAATCGTAGATGTTGATTTAAACAAGTTAAGACTTGTCAAATTTATTAAAGTTCTTGCAAATTGCTATGTAACCTGCTCTACATTAAAATATGTATGTGAAGATTATGTTGAAGCCCTTTGCGAGTGTTAACGGAGGATTTAATGTTTGAAAAAAGCTTAAGAACACTTGAATTTTACAAAATTATAGATATGCTTTACCAAGAGGCAACAGGTGAAAAAACCAAAGATTTAATTAAATCTTTAACTCCTGTTTCTGATTTTGATGAAGTGAATTTAGCATTAGAGGAAACCGATAATGCTGTTGTTGCTATGCTAAAATATGGTGCTCCGCCTAATGCCGGAGTTAATTCACAGGAGGAATATATCAAAAGGGCTATCTCGGGCGGTGTTTTATCGATTAAAGAACTTTTAAGCATTTCTGCATTAATGCGTGTTTTTAAAGCCTTTAAAAATTATTTTGAAAACACAGAAGATTTCCCCATTTTAGAGGAATACTTAAGCTATATTTTTGATTATCCTGAAATTGAAAACAAAATTGAAAACGCAATTTTAAACGAAGAAGAACTTAAAGACACAGCATCAAACGAGCTTTTTTCCATAAGAAGATCGATTAAAAATCTTAATGAAAAAATAAGAAGTTCATTAAATAGTTTTATCACATCTGAAAAGTATTCTAAATATTTGCAAGAACAGATTATAACAACAAGAAACGGAAGATTTGTTATTCCGGTAAAGGCTGAACATAAGGCCGACATAAAAGGTATGGTGCATGACATGTCGCAGTCAGGCGCAACACTTTTTATTGAGCCTCAATCAGTTGTGGAAGCAAACAATAAACTTAAAGAATTAGAAATTGAAGAAATAAAAGAAACTGAAAAAATATTAAGAGAATTATCATCTGATGTTTTAAATATCGGTGAAAGTCTTTTGGTTAACATATCATACTTAACAAAGCTTGATTTTGCTTTCTCAAAAGCAAAACTTGCTCTTAAGATGGAGGCAGTAAAGCCAAAACTTAACAAAGAAAAACGAATAGTTTTGAAAAAAGCAAGGCATCCTTTAATTGATGCGAAAAAAGTGGTTCCCATAAGTGTAACACTTGGTGAAGATTTTAATGCCCTTATTATTACAGGCCCTAATACAGGTGGTAAAACAGTAAGCATTAAAACTGTGGGACTTCTTACTTTAATGGCCCAGGCAGGGCTTCATATACCTGCATCATCAGGGTCTGAAATTTTTGTGTTTGATGATGTGTTCGCAGATATCGGCGATGAACAGAGCATTGAGCAAAGTTTAAGTACTTTTTCATCACATATGACAACCATTGTATCAATATTAAAAAACTTCAATTCTGACAGTTTGGTTCTCTTTGATGAACTTGGCGCAGGTACTGACCCTGTTGAAGGTGCCGCACTTGCAATGGCAATCATAGAAGAAATCAAAAAATGCGGTGTGCTTTTAATGGCAACCACACATTACAGTGAGCTTAAGACCTATGCCATGACAACGCCTGGAGTTTCAAATGCTTCTTTGGAGTTTGATATAAAAACTTTAAAACCAACCTATAAACTTTTAATAGGTATGCCGGGAAAATCCAATGCTTTTGCCATATCAGAAAAATTAGGAATGCAAAAATATTTGATTGACCGTGCAACCGCCTTTATTTCAAGCGAAAATATAAAATTTGAAGATGTTTTAAAAGAGCTTGAACAAAATAAAAAAGCTCTTCAAAAAGAAAGAGACAAAGCACAAAAATATTTAAAAGAATAAGTC
>JAZSNJ010000023.1:0-2148 GCA_045536355.1 Clostridia bacterium
AACCACCATTTATTCAAGCACTTTATCCGTCAATCGATAGAGATTGGATGTGGAAGAACCGTTACTCTTTTTGCGATTGACTTTTACAATATATCCTTGCGCAACCAATTTAGGTATTGAATTTTTAATGGTCGTTAAACCAACACCTGTATCCCGATGTATAGTATCAAGAGAAGGGAAGCAGGAGTTGTCATTCCCTGACCGCATACAGAGATAACACAATATCTTAAATTCGTTACCGCTGATACTTTTATCGGTGATAATCTTGTTTAGTATGGTTGTGAAATTACCTTTTAATTTTTTCATAAAATGCCCCTTTCTGCTCCAACAATGAAGCGCTGTAAATTTGGATATAAATTGCACAAAATAATTTATTTTTAGACACAAAAAAAGCCTTGCAAAACCTAAGTTTTACAAGACTTTTTACCTGATTATTTGTGCTAAATGTATCCGTTTTCACCTTTTGGCTTAAATTTGGCTTAAGGCTTAAGCTTTTTAAGCACTTTCGTTTCGTGGGACCCGCATAAACACTGGGTTTTTGCCATGTTTATTTATCCAACGGCTTCATTGTTGGGAATAATAACACATCTCTTATTGCTTGAGAATCTGTTAAGAGCATACACATTCTGTCAATACCAAAGCCGATACCGCCTGTTGGTGGCATACCGATTTCAAGAGCATTAAGAAAGTCTTCGTCAGTACGATTTGCTTCTTCATCGCCGAGAGCAAGTAATGCTTCCTGAGCTTTAAAGCGTTCACGCTGGTCGATAGGGTCATTAAGCTCTGAATATGCGTTTGCCATTTCCCAGCCATTCATAAAGAACTCAAAGCGTTCTACATAATTTGGGTCTTCAGGTTTTTTCTTTGTAAGAGGTGATATTTCAATAGGATGGTCTGTTACAAAGGTTGGCTGAATAAGATGTTCTTCTGCAAATTCTTCAAAGAAGAGTGCAAGGATATCACCTTTTTTATGATGGTCTTCATACTCAACATGATGTTCTTTTGCAACAGCCTTTGCTTCATCATCAGAATTAATAGCGTTAAAGTCAACACCCGAATATTTTTTAACAGCGTCAACCATAGTAATTCTTTCAAATGGTTTACCAAGGTCCATTTCAACACCGTTATATACAATTTTGGTTGTTCCCAAAACTTCGTTTGCAACATGTCTGTAAAGGTTTTCGGTAAGGTCCATCATACCATTATAGTCAATATACGCCTGATAAAGTTCCATAAGAGTAAATTCAGGGTTATGACGGGTGTCAAGCCCTTCATTACGGAAAACTCTGCCGATTTCGTAAACTTTTTCCAAACCGCCAACTATTAATCTCTTTAAGTAAAGTTCAAGAGAAATACGAAGTTTAAAGTCTTCATCAAGAGCGTTAAAGTGAGTTTCAAAAGGACGGGCAGCAGCACCACCTGCATTTGAAACAAGCATAGGAGTTTCAACTTCCATAAAACCGTCAGCATCAAGATATTTTCTTATTGAGCTTATGATTTTTGAACGCTTAATAAATGTATCCTTTACCTCAGGGTTTGTAATAAGGTCAACATATCTTTGTCTGTAACGAAGGTCAGTATTTGTAAGACCGTGGAATTTTTCAGGAAGAAGCTGCAAACTCTTGGTAAGAAGAACAACCTTTTCAGCATGGATTGAAATTTCGCCGGTTTTGGTTTTAAATACAGTTCCTTCTATACCGATGATATCGCCGATATCGAGTTTTTTAAATCCCATATAAGATTCTTCGCCGATTGAATCTCTTGCAACATAAGACTGAATGTTACCCTTAAGGTCCTGCAAGTTACAAAAAGATGCTTTGCCCATAATACGCTTAGACATAAGTCTTCCAGCAACCGAAACAGTTTTTCCTTCAAGAGAATCAAATCCATCTTTAACATCCTGTGTGTGATGAGTACGGTCATACTTAGTAATAACATAAGGGTCATTACCAGCTGCGCACAAATCCTGAAGTTTTTCTCTTCTTATCCTTTTTTGTTCATTAAGGTCTACCTCAGGGGTAGAAGTATTATTCTGATTGTTAATATTTTCTGCCATTGGTATTTCACATTACCTTTCTTTACTGCAACAAAATTATTGCAGTATAATTTATATTAAAATATATTATAGTATAAAAAGATAAAAAAGTA
>JAZSNJ010000006.1:0-3192 GCA_045536355.1 Clostridia bacterium
GCAGAAAGCATTACAATGTTTGATGATAATTTAATAAATTTAAAAACCGCAAAAAAAGCAGGACTAAAAACAGTTGGTGTTTACGATATATCTTCAGAAAACTCAAAAGATGAAATTATTGCTACTGCCGATAAATACATTTATTCATTTAAAGAATTATTATAACAAAAAACACGAGTGAAAATCACTCGTGTTTTTTGTTAATATAGCGGTGGTGATGAATAAGCCATTGGTAAGCCGAAGTAACCGGCTGCACCTTTAATTGCTACTATATCAATTATATCAGAGTTGTAATAGTTAACAAACACCGCAAAGTCAAAATCTCTGTCAGCAATCATGGCTTGACCATAGTAATTATCTGTTATCGTTATAACTGCAGGAATATCTGAATAATGTCCGGCACTAACTCTTGATGTGCTTGTTAGAGCTTTTGTTAAGTCAACAATTGTAACAGTCGCATCTTCTGGGATTACAATTTGTTTAGTATTAATCCCGGTAAACCCATAATACTCCGACCAATCATTTGCTTTTTCAAGCGTAAATACATTTCCATTTCTTTTACCTGTTACATAACCAAAGTCATACGCAACAAGTGAATTTTGAGATATATTTGCCCAGGTTGCATCATCATAAGATTTAAGAGATTTTGGGCCTGTATAAGTAGTATTGTTCCAAATGTCAGAATACATAGTAACATCCAAAACCAAATCTGCTTGTTTGATAATGTTATTCTCATCTGCCTGGTATGAGAATATAGAGCCTTTGACTAATGATGCAAAGTCAACTGTACCTGCTGTATCACCATTGGCATAAATCACTTTTTCTTCTCCACCCTGTAAAAAGATAACTTTAACTATATCATTTTGTACTAGTGCAGATCGTATAAAAACTGCTATGTTATCCCCGGTTTTATCGGTGTCATTTTTACCTGCTATGATCAAAGCACCAACTTCGTTTGTATCAGCATCAACATCCAAAGCTATCATTTTATATTCTTCGCCATCTTCTAATGCATCTAAAATTTCAAAATCATCACTTATTACCCCATCACACATAGGAAGATGGAAAATAACAGTGTCATCTGTTAAAAATCTATTACCAATGGAATTTGTGCTTTTAGAATATAATGCACGTATGTTGGGAGCATCATAGACAAGTTCTGATAAATCATAATCATAGTTAGCAAATATCATTGTTGAAATTTTACCATCAGAGTTAACTTTAAAAGACACCATTCTTTTAGCATAGTTAGTAAGATTTGTTTCAGTGGTTGTTGTTGCAAGACTAAAATCCGGTCTATCATTTAACTGACCAAACTCACTAAGTGCCCAATTGTAGATTGTATCTTTCGATTCTAAATTGTTAAAATATAAAAATCTACAGTCACCCGTTACTCCGTCACCATTATAATCGTCAGTTACATTTGTGGTAACCTGATCTGCTAACTCATATGTAATCATAGTTCCGTCTTTTGCAAGAATTTTAACTTCATAAGCTGTGTCCCCTACTGACTGATACTCTCCCATGGCAACTATGAAACCATAATTATGTATTACTTTGGGCTCTTTATATTTAGCAACGCATCCAAACACATCAAGATAAAAACGTCCCGAATCACCTGCCTTGCGTGAACCTATGTAACAACCTTTAGCCACTTTATATTCTGTACCAGAAATGACCAATAATGTTTCAGCACCTATATACATTTCTTCAATTGTGCCGCTTATTACTTCTCTTGACACAAAAATGGTATAATTTTTGCCTGACGAATCTGTGGTATATGAGATTACATCGCCTATTTTCAAATCGGTAACATCGATTTCCTGCCCGGCGTAATAAATTTTATACGAATATCCTTCTTCACCATTAATAGCATATTCAAGGTCAATAAGACCGTGATTTTCTAATGCAATTCTTGTGTTATTTGCATAAATATCAACCACAACATCTGTTACATATAAAGAATATTCTTCATCTGAGATAAGGTTAACTGCTATTATTTCATCCTTATTATTTGCAGCAAAAGAAAACAAGCTCCCCTCTTTAGCATTAATTAATGTGTCAATATTTTTGCAATCTTTTACTGCTACATAGTCTTCATATATAAATTCATATTCAGAACCATAGTTATAGTAATCGGTTATTACACTTATATCATATCCATCTGTTGCTTTTACCTGTACTTTCCCTAACCTATGATATTTTTCGGCAGATACAGTTACATTGTCCTGGGTAAATTCACTATGTAAACATCCGCAAAGTGGTGTTATATTACTTAAACTATCTATAAGCATAATTTTATACTGGGTTGAATCTTCAGTATAATTTATCTTATATGCTTTTGTGCCAAGTTCATTTCTAAATACTCTGAGACTTGTTAATTGTCTCAGATCATTATAAAGAGCAATTACCAATTGAGATGTTTTTGTAACTTCTGAATTAATTTCAAAGATATAACTAAACTCAGTCTTCTTAATGCTGTTTATTTTTATTAAAGGATGAAGTTCAGGATTAACAATATCGCCAACACCAGGAACCACGACACCACCACCTGGAGCAGGCCTTGAAGGAGTACTTACTGGAACATTTGTAGATGCATTGAGAAATTCGACTTTATGGACTTCATCACCATCCGGAAGCGGTTTAAGCCCAATTACATCTGCGTGAGCTTCAACAAAAAATAAGCACAGTGCCATTAATATTGTTACTATACATATAAATGTTAATTTTTTCATAATTTCTCCTCGCAATTCGTTACAATTAAAATGTTATCTTTTACTTTAAATTTTATGTTATAACCTGAAAATTCAAAGCTGTATATTCTTTCGGGGTCGGTTTGATATGACGGTCTTGGGTCTAAGCTTAAAATTTCAGCAAGTTTGGTTTTAAGAACTTCGTTTACTTTAGTTTTAAATTCTACTTTTAATGGATTTGTGTTTGCTCTTTCGGTAAATCCGCCTTTGGCATCAACATGGCAATCGGTATATGCAAGGTATGGCTTTATATCATAAATAGGTGTGCCATTTAATAAATCTGCGCCTGACACTACTAAACACAAGCCATATTCTTCTGATTTTTCTACCCTTTCAAGTTTTACAGATGAAAGACCTATTGGATTTGGCCTAAATGGTGAACGGGTGGCAAAAACGCCTACCCTTTCATTCCCGCCAAGTTTAGGCGGCCTTACTGTAG
>JAZSNJ010000042.1:0-15622 GCA_045536355.1 Clostridia bacterium
ACTGCACCATAGCCCATGTGAACCGAACGAAGACCTAAATTTTTTGCTGTTAAATAAGCATAGGTTGTTGTAACATCATCTTGTGTTGCTCTGTTATAAGGCTCAATTACATATTTATTTTGAAGGTCAGGGTCAGTTAAAACGCCTTCTGTAATAGAGTCTCCTACAAACTCAATAACTTTTCTTGTGTCCTTTTCGGAAGGCATAATTTCTTCTGCCTCAATGCTTTCTAACGACACCTTACTTATTATAGGGAATGACCATCTGTTAAGCCCTTCAATTGTGCTTTTAAACAAAACCTTTATTGTGTGAAAATCGTTATCAGGAAGAACAATACGAATAAAACTATCAACTGTGCTTTCGATTAAGCTTTTACCGTCAACCGAAATATAAATGTGGGCACAAGGACCAACATGATAGTCCATATTAAACTTTAAAAGCACATATTCGCCTTTTGCTTTAAATTCAAAATAAGAGCCTGTTGCAGTAGTTGTCATGGTATTAGCATACTGTGCCCATCTGCCTGAATAAAAGATTTTTTCGTTATCGTAACTATAAGTCATAATTATTCTCCTATAAGTGTTTTAATATCTGTTCTTACTTTAACGCTTGATGCAGAACTTACAAATTTTTCTGTATCGCCTAAATCAATAAAGCCATTGTTTACAGGGTAGAAGTTTAAAATTTCAACCTTGTCAAAGTCAATTGTAAAATCAAGCTCGGTATCTTGTGCAAGATAATAATATTTCTTTTCAAAATAGCTGTAAGCTACATAGTCTTTAGTCTGGTCAATTCCATAAATATCAGAAAGTTTTACTTTTGCGTGTGATGGTTCTTTATTTTGTGATACATTAAAGAGCGCCAACACACCGCAGTCTTTAACAGTGTTATTAAGCTTTATAAGCTTGTTTGTTTTTGATACATCTTCAAAAAGGCAATCTTCTGACGGGAGAGCAGAACGGTCGCACATTAAAATTCTTCCGTCATCTTCTATTATTGGCATAATCAAGTCAGGAAGTGTTGCGCCTACTTCATCGCTTATGTAAACAGGGCCACCGCTTATAGCTCTTAATACTGCTGATTTTACAGAGTCGGCACCCTGATATGACCACCACATATCCCAGTCTAAATGATAAAGTGCATTGTGAAAAATTGAGTTATAGGCATTTTGTATTAGGTGATGGCCGAAACTGTTTTCAACATTAGGGAAAAAGTCATCACTGTTTCTTGTCATACCTGTAATTGGTCTTGACAAAATGTTTTCTTGTGTTACGCCCATACAGTTGATAACATTTTTATTAAAGTTTTTAGCTATAGATTTATCAACAGCTAAAGCCATATTTTTAGTTGCTAAAACTCCGCTTATGTCAGCACCTGCAACATTTTTAAGTGAGCCTTGAACATCAATCTTTAAAAAGTCAATGCCTTGTTTTTTAAGGTATGTATGCCACTTGTTCCAGAAAGCATAAGCTTTATTTACATCTCTGAAGTCTGGCACTATGTAATCTGTTTTTAAGTGGATTAAGTTATCCTTTTCTTCTTTGTAAAGCTCACCTTCAGGGTGAATACCTAACCAGTATCCTATAAATGCGTGCCATACAGCAATATATTTTACGCCATAAGCTTTTTTGGCGTTTTTAATAAATTTCTTTAAGCCCTCGGGGAACTTTTGTCTGTCTTCTTTAAATGATGTTAATTTATCATCTTTATACTGGGACCATCCGTCATCAATAATAACCCATTTAAGAGGAATTTGCTTATCTTTAAATTCCTGTAATTTTTCATTTATTCCTTTTGATGAAACATCATGATAAAAAGCATTCCATGAGCACCAGCCGAAATACTTAAACATTTCGGGATATTCTCTTTCGCCTCGAAGAGGAATGTTTATTACTTCTAATTTTGTAGCATCTTCAAAAAGGTTTTTAGTAGCTTCAAATGGCTCTTTATTTACATTAATTAATAAAAATGCACCTTTTATTTTTGTATAGCCCTCTGAATAAGCATTAAGACCTATTGTGTTTTTGTTAAATTCTGTTTTTGTAATATTAGTTGTAACAGGGAAGTAAAAAACAAAATCTTCATCATTTTTTGTAAGAAGTGAAATTGTTTTTTCAGGAATTTCTGATATTTCCTTTCCGAATGCGGGGAAGCACCACCATGATGTTGATGGTGAGCTGGAAGTAAACCCTGTCATTCCCTTTAGGTCAGAAAATTCTAACTTTATACCCTCATAGCCATTAAAAGATTTTGGACCGTTTATTACATTTGGTTCCATTTTAGCATCAACATAAAGTGCCACCGTGCCATTTAAAGATTTAGCCGCAAGTGTTACTTTTAAATTTTCACCAAAGGCATAGTCTACCTGGTTTTCTGCAAAAGATGTAATTTCGGGTGTGATTTCAGGGAGAGGTTTAAACTCGAAATCGTCCCTTAAATTTACCTTTAACACCAAATCAGAAATTACCTTTTTATCGCCTATATAAAGGTCAACTGCATTATTATTTTGTTTAAACATTTATCATACCACCCTTTTTATAGTTTTAAAAGAAAACTTGCAATATTAAAGTAGATTATTAAACTTAATGCATCTACAATAGTTGTGATAAAAGGACTTGCAACAACTGCAGGGTCAAGCTTTAATTTTTTTGCAAGAATAGGTAAAATTGCACCTATTAATTTTGCAATTATAACTGTAAATAAAAGCGACAAACTAACTGTAAGTGCAACGGTTATTATATTAAGCCCGTCATTTACTACAGCATATCTGTCAATTAAAAGCATTTTTAAAAAGTTTACAACTCCAAGTGTAAGTCCGCAAAAAACCGCAACTCTTAATTCTTTCCATAATACCTTAAATACATCTTTTAATTCAATATCACCGAGTGATAAACTTCTTATAACTGTAACAGAGGTCTGACCGCCTGAGTTACCGCCCGTTCCCATAAGCATAGGAATAAATGATGTTAGAATAACACAGGCAGAGAGTGCATTCTCATAAGTCGATATAATACCGCCTGTAAAGGCAGCCGAAATCATAAGAAACAAAAGCCAGGGTATACGGGATTTAAATGTTTCGAAAATACCCACTTTCATATATGGCTTATCGGTCGGTGTGATAGCTACCATCTTTTCAATGTCTTCTGTTGTTTCTTCCTGTAATACATCGATAACATCATCGACTGTGATAATACCAACTAAACGGTTTTCGGTATCAACAACAGGAAGGGCAATAAGGTCATACTTATCAAAGGTTAAGGCAACTGCCTCCTGCTCTTCATCGGTTGTTGCAGAAATTATGTTTGTGCTCATAATCTCGGAAACAACTTCTTCAGGCTCTGCCATAATTAACTCTTTTAATGTAACAACGCCCTCTAGCTTTCTGTGGTTGTTCATTACATAACAGGTGTAAATGGTTTCTTTGTCTATACCTGTTGTTCTTATATATTTAAGGGCATCTGCAACTGTCATACTCTTTTTAAGAGCAACATACTCTGCAGTCATAATACTTCCTGCACTGCCCTCTTTGTATTTTAAGAACTGGTTTATAAGATTTCTTGTGTCAACCGTTGCATTTTTTAATACTCTTTTAACAACATTTGCCGGAAGTTCTTCCAACATATCAACAACATCGTCTACAAAAAGGTCTTCTACAATTCTTTTAATATCTGAGTCGCTTATTCTTGAAATAATTAGGCTTTGCATATCAACCGAAAGTTCGGCAAAAACATCAGAGGCAGTATCTTTCCCCAAAAGACGAAAAACAATTATTGCATCTTCACCGTCAAGCTCTTCTATAAATTCTGCAATATCTACTTCGTTTTCGCTTTGTAATATGTCTTTAAGCTGTTTGATTTTACGCTCTTGTAAAAGTGTTGTAAGAATATTTAAATCTTCCTGTTTAATTGACATATCTTTACCCCCTCTTTAATTTTATAAATAGATACTATAATTTTATATCAAAAATCGCAAAAAGTCAATTAAAAGCAAAATAAAAAAGGATAACTTAAAGTTATCCTTAAATTATTTGTCTTAAATATTAAAGAGCGTTGTATTTAAGAGTAATTTTTGATTTTTTTCTTGCAGCAGTGTTTTTCTTTAAAATACCTTTAACAACAGCCTGGTCAATAGTTTTAACGGTTTCTTTGTAAAGTGCTTCACAAACAGCTTTATCACCCTGTTCACAAGCAGCGTTAAATTTTTTGATAACAGTTTTTAAGTTAGTTTTTGCAGCCTGATTTTTAAGAGCATTTCTTGCAGCAACTAAAACTCTTTTCTTAGCAGATTTAATATTAGCCAACTTATCTCACCTCCAAAAATGGGAAATTGAATATATTTAAAATATTCATAAATTTACGATTTTACTTATGTTTATACATTAAGCAAATGATATTCTACCACCAAACAACTTAAATTGCAAGTGTTTTTTTAAAAATTTTTGTTTTTTTTGGAAATTCATTTTACAAAGTGCAAAATATATGTTAAAATTATAAAAAAGTTTAACAGGAGAAAGCTTAAATGAAGAAATTTCCCATTACATATAAACTATATAAAAAAAGAACTGAAAAACTTTCAAAGTTTGAGATTTTTGAGATTATACTGGCTATATATAACGGTTGGTCGTTTTTAGTAATGCTTTCGCTTCGCCACATATCATTTCTCCTTCAAAAGTTTTCAGGGAATGAAGAGCTTTTAAAGGCCGATTTATCATATAAAGTAATAAACGCTTTAACAGGCTGGTATACAAACGGGGTTACCATACTTTTAACATATTGTATATGTTCTTTTATTTCAGTATTTTGTTTTTACACATACTTTTTGCAAATGCTTAAAAAAGCAAAGTGGCATTTTGCCCGTCCCTCCAAAAGATATCTTCTTTTGATGGGATTTACAGCACTTTTTAACTTGATTATGTTTATGCTTAACTTTATATAGTAAAAAGTACTTGATTTTTTTAAAAATATGTGTTATACTACCTTTAACATAAATAATAAGCTTTAAAAGTGAGCCGAAACGGCTCACTTTTTGCTTGTAAAAAGGAGAACTTAATATGGCAGGAGTAGAACAAAAAGTTACACTTTTGGCAGAGCCCATTGCAGAAGAGTTAGGGCTTATGATTTACGATGTCGAGTTTAAAAAAGAAGGGCCTGATTATTACTTAAGGGTTTTTATCGACAAGGAAGATGGCTATATCACAATTGATGATTGTGAGGCAGTATCACGCCCCTTATCTGATAAGCTTGATGAAGAAGACCCAATCGATAAAGCCTATTATTTAGAGGTTTCATCACCAGGGCTTGAAAGAGTGCTTAAAAAGCAAAGAGATTTTGACAGATTTTTGGAAAGCAAGGTTTTAGTTAAACTCTATCAGGCAATAGACGGTGCAAAAAAGTTTGAGGGAATTTTAAAACAGCGCACCGAAACTACAACAGTTATACAGTTAGAAGAAAAATTTTTGGAAATACCAAATGAAAAAATAAGTCAGGTTCGTCTGGCGGTAGAATTTTAAGGAGGAATTAGAAAAGTGGATAATAAGGAATTATTGATATCTTTAAGATTACTTGAAAAGGAAAAAGGAATTGAGCAGGAATATATGATTTCTGCAATCGAAGCAGCTCTTGCCATTGCTTACAAAAAAAGCATTCCGGGCTTAAAGGGTGCCGATGTTAAGGTTACTATGGACAGAGAAACTGCAAATGTTAAAGTTTACCGCCACTGCCCTGTTGTTGAAAACGGGCTTGGTCAGGAAGGCGAGTATGACCTTGACGAAGCAAAGGAAATCAATCCCGAATACGAAATCGGCGATGTGGTTGTTGAAGAGATTGACCCTGCACCGTTTTCAAGAATTGCAGCACAAACTGCAAAACAAGTAGTTCTCCAAAAGCTCCGTGAAGCTGAAAGCGGAAAACTTTACACAGAATTCAGAAAGAAAGAAAATACGGTTACAACCGGTATTGTAAGAAGAGTTGAAAACAAAAACATAATAGTTGATGTTGACGGATTAGAGGCTATTATTCCTCCTGCAGAACAGATTGAGGGAGAAAAAATAGAGCAGGGCGACCGTATTAAGCTGTATGTTGCAAAGGTTAATAAAACAAACTACGGTCCTAAAATCATTGTTTCAAGAAGCAATTCGGGTATTGTAGGAAAGCTTTTTGAAAATGAAGTTCCCGAAATTTTTGAGGGCATTGTTCAAATTAAATCAATAGCAAGAGAACCAGGCTCCAGAACAAAAATCGCAGTTTATGCAGAAAATCCCGCAGTTGACCCTGTTGGTGCCTGTGTTGGCCCTAAAGGACAGAGGGTTCAGGCTGTGGTTGATACATTGGGCGGAGAAAAAATTGATATAATTAAATGGAGCGAAAGTCCTGAAGAATATATTTCTGCTGCACTTTCTCCTGCAAAGGTAATTTCAATTGAAGCAGATGTAAATGAAAAAACTTGCTATGCAAAGGTTCCTGCATTCCAGCTTTCACTTGCAATCGGCAAAGAAGGTCAGAACGCAAGACTTGCAGCAAAATTAACCGGCTGGAAAATTGACATTAAGCCGGAAGACAATATAAATCTTGAATTTTAAAAAAGGTTTCTAAAAATGAACGATAAAGTAAATGTAAGAATGTGTGTGTGTTGCAAAACAATGCTTCCCAAAGAAAACTTAAAAAGGGTTTATTTTGATAACGGATTAAAACACGACAAAACCTTAAAGTTGGGATTCAGAGGCGCATATATATGTTCCAAAGAATGTTTTTTAAAGGCATATAAAACAGGAAGACTGAAAAAAGCATTAAGATGCACCGATATTTCACAAAATATTGAAGAATTGGAGAGTGCTTTATTTAATGAACAATAAAGTTTTAAGGCTTTTGGGTCTTGCAACTAACGCAGGTAAGGTTATTACGGGTATTGAATTATCAGAAAAAGCAGTAAAAAACAATAAAGCAAAGCTTATAGTTTTAACCCGTGAAACCAAAGAGTCTACATCTTTAATATTTACAAAAAGCAAACTTCCTGTAATTTTTGTAGAGAGCAATGAAATTTTAGGGAAGTTTACGGGGAAAAGTCTTCGTTCGGTTGCAGTAATAACCGATAAAGGCTTTGCAGAGGCTATTTTAAAAGAAAGTGAGGAAGGCTAATGTTAGAAAAAATTAAAGTTCACGAACTTGCCAAAGCATTGGAACTTTCAAGTAAAGACATTGTGTCTATCTTGGAGGGCTTTGGTGCTCAGGTTAAAAATACATCAGTTTTGGGAGAAAATCAGCTTGATATAGTTTTTGAGGTTTTAACTCAAAAGTACGATAAGGGTGGGGACTTTTTAGTTCCAAACACTTCTCTTACTTACGGACCGATTACGAAAAAAGAAGAAAAAGCTCCAAAACAGGAAGAAGTAAAAGAAGAACCGGCTGAAGTTAAACAGGAAGTTAAAGAACCGAAAAAAGAGGAAAAACAGCCTGAAAAGAAAAAAGAAAGAACAAATGTTGTAATCAACACCCGTTCTGAAGCTGTTGATGTTTCAAGACTTGAAAAGATTGAAAGAATTACCGAAATGGTTTCGGATAAAATGAAAGATAATGTAGAAACTAAACAGAAGATTAAAAAAGGCGGACAGAACAGATTTTCAAATAAAAAAGACAAGAGATTTGAAGAAAAACAGGTTAAGAAAATGGAAATCAAACCTGTTCAGCTTGAAATCGAAGTGCCCGATGCAATCTCTGTAGGAGAACTTGCGTCAAGACTTAAAAAGACAGGCGTTGATGTAATCAAAAAGCTTATGGGATTGGGACAGATGGCATCAATAAGCGATGTTATCGATTTTGACACTGCATTTTTAGTTGCAGAAGAATTTGGCGCAAAGGTTAAAAAAGAAGTTATCATTACTGCTGAAGATACACTTACAATGGATATTGAGGACAAAGAAGAAGATTTACTTCCTCGTTCACCTGTTGTAGTTGTTATGGGCCATGTTGGCCATGGTAAAACTTCACTTTTGGACGCTATAAGAAACGCCCATGTTGCAGGAGGAGAAGCAGGTGGTATTACACAGCATATCGGTGCTTACCAGGTAGCATTAAAAGAAAGAAATATAACATTTTTAGATACTCCGGGCCACGAAGCATTTACTGCTATGAGAGCAAGAGGTGCTCAGGTTACAGATATTGCAATTTTGGTTGTTGCGGCTGATGACGGTATCATGCCACAGACAATAGAATCAATAAACCATGCAAAGGCTGCAGAGGTTTCTGTTATTGTTGCAATCAATAAATGCGATGCTGAGGGTGCAAATCCTGATAAGGTTATGCAACAGTTAACTGAACACGAAATTATCCCTGAAGAATGGGGCGGAGATACTATTTGTGTTAAGGTTTCTGCTAAACTCGGTCAGGGTATTGATGAACTTTTGGAAATGGTAAATTTAGTTGCCGATGTTAAAGAATTAAAGGCAAATCCTAACAGAGCTGCAAGAGGTGCTGTTATTGAATCAAAACTTGACAAGGGCAGAGGTCCTGTTGCAACTGTTTTGGTTCAGCATGGTACACTTAAAATCGGCGATGTTGTTGTTGCAGGTACATCTTTCGGTAAAGTTCGTGCTATGATTGACGAAAAAGGAAACAGAGTAGAAAAAGCAGGTCCATCAGTTCCTGTTGAAATTTTAGGTTTAAACTCTGTTCCGTCAGGCGGCGACCTTTTCTATGCAGTTAATGATGAAAAACAGGCAAGAGATGTTGTTGAAGAAAGAATTGCAAAAGGGAAAGAACAGGCTCTTCAGGCAACTCAGAAAGCATCACTTGATTCACTCTTTGCACAGATTGAAGAAGGCAAGATGAAAGACCTTAATGTTATCATCAAGGCTGATGTTCAGGGTAGTGTTGAAGCTGTTAAACAGTCATTGGAAAAACTTTCAAACGAAGAAGTAAGAATAAGAGCAATCCACGGTGGCGTTGGTGCAGTTAACGAAACTGATGTTATGCTTGCATCTGCATCTAATGCGATTATTGTAGGCTTTAATGTTCGTCCTGATGCAAATGCTGCAATTTCTGCCGAAAGAGCAGATGTTGAAATCAGACTTTACCGTGTTATTTATGACGCTATTGAAGAAATCGAAGCAGCTATGAAAGGTATGCTTGACCCTAAATTCAAAGAAGTAGTTTTAGGCCACGCAGAAATCAGACAGACATTTAAGGTTTCAGGCGTTGGAACAATCGGCGGAAGCTATGTAACAGATGGTAAGATTACAAGAAATTCACAGGTGAGAATTGTGCGTGATGGTATTGTTATACACGAAGGCGTGTTAAGCTCACTTAAAAGATTTAAAGAAGATGCAAAAGAGGTTGCATCAGGTTATGAATGCGGTGTAGGTATTGAAAACTACAACGATATTAAAGAGGGCGATGTTGTTGAAAGCTTTATTATGGAGGAAATAAAACAATAAGCCTTACGAAAGGATAGTTATGGGCAAATTCAGACAACAAAAAACAGACGAAGAAATTAAAAGAGAGCTTTGTTATATTATTCCCACACTTAAAGACCCGAGAATTAATTCTGTTATGGTTTCTGTTGTGTCGGTAATAGTAACAAAGGACTTAAAGTACGCTAAAGTTTATGCATCTGTGTTTGGAAACGATGAGCAGAAAAAAGATGCCATAAAGGCACTTAACAAAAGTGCAGGGTTTGTGCGCCATGAGCTTGGCTTAAGATTAAAATTAAGGACTCTCCCTGAAATCACTTTTGAGCTTGATAGTTCCATAGAATACGGCGCACACATAAACAAAGTGATAAGTGAGCTTAATATAAAGGATGAATAGTATGGAAAGTGTAATTAAAGCACTTAAAAAACTTAATAATGCGGCAATTTTTACCCATGTTATGCCTGACGGAGATGCGTTTGGCAGCGCCCTTTCATTAAGAGAGGTTTTAAAAGACATGGGTAAAGATGCTGATGTTTATATAAGTGATAATGTACCGAAAAGGCTTTTGTTTATGTCAGAAGATTATTTAACTTCATTTACTGACAAAGGGTATGATACACTCATTTCTCTTGATGCAGGAGATTTAAAAAGGCTTTCGGAGTATGGTGAAATATTTAAAAATCATCAAAACACAATTTCAATTGACCATCATAAAACAAATTCACTTTTTGCCAAAATTAATTATGTTATGCCTGAGGCTTCCTCTACAGGCGAAGTTTTGTATGACATTTTTAAGAAAATGGGAGCAAAAATAAGCAAAAAAACTGCAGAGCATTTATACTGTGCCATAGCCTCTGACACAGGCTGTTTTAAATTTTCATCAACAGGCGAAAAAGGGCATTTGATTGCGGCAGACCTTATAAAAAAAGGCATAGATTTTGCTGAACTTAACAGGCTTTTGTTTGATACTGAAGAAGTGGTGTCATATAAGCTTAAAGGCTATGCAATGAATAAGGCAGAGCTTCATTTAGGAGGCAAAGTTTCAACTGTTTCAATAACAAAAGAAGATTTAGAAAAGCTTGGTGCAGATTTTGAACACACCGAGGGCTTGTCTGATGTTACAAGGGTAATTGAGGGCGTTGAGGTTGGAATTGTTTTAAAAGAAAAAGATGATTTGGTTAAGGTTAGCATCCGTACAAACAGATATGTTGATGCTACGGTTTTAGCAGCTATATTTGGCGGAGGCGGACACATTAGGGCATCAGGATGTGTGTCAAACTTAAGCATAGAAGAAACAAAGCAAAAGCTTATTAAAAAAGCACAAGAATTAATAAAGGAATAATTATGACAGGAATAGCTAATATAAATAAACCTATGGGCAAAAGTTCTGCTTTTGTGGTAGCTGTTATAAGAAGAATTACCAAAATCAAAAAAGTGGGACATACAGGCACTTTAGACCCTTTGGCAACAGGTGTTTTACCTATTTGCATAGGAAGAGAGTCCACCCGCCTTGCAGACAAGATAATGGCAGGTAAAAAGCAGTACCGTGCAGTTTTAAAGCTTGGTGAAACCACAACCACGCAGGACAGCGAGGGCGAAGTGCTTTTAAAAAGGGAAGTTAATGTTACAAAAGAGCAGATTTTAGATGTTATAAGCTCTTTTAAGGGTGAGATTTCTCAAATTCCGCCTATGTATTCTGCAATTAAACAAGGTGGTAAAAAGCTTTACGAACTTGCAAGAAAAGGCATAGAGGTTGAAAGAAAGCCAAGAAATGTTACCATCTACGAAATAATTGCAGAAAACATAGATTTAACCGAAAATGAAGTTACAATTTTGGTTGATTGTTCTAAGGGAACATACATAAGAACTCTTTGTAACGACATTGGTGAAAAATTAGGCTCAGGCGGATATATGAAAAGCCTAATCAGAACTAAAAGCTGCGGGTTTACGATACAAGACAGCGTAACATTGGAAGAATTTGAAAAATTATGGAATGAGGGCGAGTTTGATAAAATTTTAACTCCCCCCGAGGCATTCTTATGATAACACTTAATATGGATTTATTAAAGTTGGACAAGCCGTTTTTAAAAGACACTTTTGTAATTTTAGGTCTTTTTGACGGGGTTCATCTTGCTCACAAAGATTTAATAGAGTTTGGAGTAAAAAAGGCCGAAGAATTTAACATTTCATCGGCTGTATTTACCTTTGACAAAAATTTTAAAAACGGAGGGTATTTAACCTCTAACGCTGAAAAAGAAATCATAATAGAAACCCTTGGTGCAGATAATCTTATTTTTCAAAATATAAATGACTGCTTTTTAAATCTTTCTCCCCAAGAGTTTATTACCCTTTTGAAAGATAAACTTAACGCAAAAGCAATTGGTGTTGGTGAAAACTATAAATTCGGCAAAGATAAAAAAGGCGATGTAAATACTCTTAAAGTACTTTGCGAAAAAACTGGCATTAAGCTTTTTGTAAAACCTCTTTTGGAAAAAGAGGGCGAAATAATATCAAGCTCACTTGTAAAAAAATGTTTAAAAGACGGTGATATCAAAAAAGCAAACAGCCTTTTGGGAAGAGATTATTTTATTTGCGGCATAGTTGAAAAAGGAAACCAAATAGGAAACACTTTAGGTTTCCCAACCGTTAACATTTACCCTTCCGACACAAGATGTCTTCCCAAATACGGAGTTTATAAAACAAAGGTAAATACACCTTTTGGGGAATATTTTGGCATTACAAATGTCGGGGTAAAACCGACCGCACCCCAAAACTGCCTTTCTGTTGAAACACATATAAAAGGCTTTGACAAAGACATTTACGGAAAGGAAATTAAAGTTTCGTTTTCAGAGTTTATAAGACCTGAAAAGAAGTTTTCAAGTTTAAATGAACTTAAAGAACAGATAAAAGAGGACTTAACAAAATGAAAATAAAAATAATCTGTGTCGGCAAGTTAAAGGAAGACTATTTAAAAGAGGGCATAAAAGAATATACAAAAAGAATTTCAAGATTTGCCGATGTACAAATTACAGAACTCCCTGATGAAAAAATCCCCGACAATGCATCAACAAAGGAAATGAATGATGTTTTGGGAAAAGAGGGAGACAAGATTTTAAGCGTTTTAAAAAAAGACGATTATATTATTCCTCTTTGTATTGAGGGCAAAATGTTAGACAGTGTTGCTTTAGCAGACAAATTTAACGATATAACTCTTTCGGGAAAGTCATCTATAGCCTTTATAATCGGTGGGTCTTTGGGGCTTTCAGAAGATGTTAAAAATATGGGAAATTTTAAATTGAGTTTTTCTAAAATGACCTTTCCGCATCAGTTGATGCGCCTTGTTTTAACCGAGCAGATTTACAGGGCATTTAAGATAAATTTTAATCAGGAATATCATAAATAAAGAGAGAAAAATTATGAAATCAGGATACAAAACAGACTTAGCACTTATAATAAGCACCATAGTTTCGGCTCTTTACGGACTACTCCTTATTACAAGTGCAGTTAAAAGCACAGGTTCATATTCAAATGTAATAGTTCAGTCTATAGGAATTGTTATGGGTATTATTTGTATGGTTGTTATATCACATATGGATTACTCTGCAATTTTACAGCTAAGTAAATACATTATGGGTACTTATGTTGCGTTTTTGGTGCTTGTTTTAATTATAGGTATCGGCAGAGAAACAACAGGTACAAACGGTTGGATTAGTTTGGGACCTGTTAATGTTCAGCCGTCAGAATTTGCAAAGGTAGGGTTTATTATAACCTTTTCATACCACCTTTGGTATTTGGGCGACAGAATTAAGGAAATTAAAAATGTCATCTTTTTGGGGCTGCACCTTTTAATTCCACTTGCTCTTATTCTGCTTCAGCCTGACTATGGAACAGCAATGGTGTTTATTTTTATAGCGCTTGTTATGCTTTTTTATGCAGGACTTCCCATGCGTTATTTTGTGGCAGGGGGAGCGGCACTTGTAGTAAGCGCACCGCTTTTATGGAATTTTGTTTTTTCAGAATTCCAGAGAAACAGATTTTTGGTATTCTTAAACCCTGAAGCAAGTCCTATGGATGCAGGATATAATGTTATGCAGTCAAAACTTGCTGTGGGTTCGGGTATGGTAAGCGGAAAGGGGCTTTTTGAGGGCACACAGATACAGTTAGGATTCTTACCCGGAAAACATACCGACTTTATTTTTGCTGTTGCAGGTGAAGAACTTGGCTTTTTGGGAGCTATGGCAATAATACTGCTTTTAGGCTTTATAATATGCAGAATTTTTTATCGTGCATCAAGCATAAGAAAAGACTCGGGCTCATTCATATTAGTTGGTTGCGGAGCTATGTTTTTATTCCAGACATTTGAAAATATCGGTATGAATATAGGCCTTATGCCGGTTACAGGCATACCGCTCCCATTTTTTAGTTACGGTGGGTCATCAATACTTACATCGTTTATTGCAATAGGTCTTATTTTAAGCGTAATCAAAAGGAAAGATAATATTTAGTTATGGAAAAAGTAAGAGTTGACAGAATTTTGTCAAAAAGCGGGTTTGGAAGCAGAACCGATGCAAAAAAATTAATAAAATCAGGCAGAGTTTTTGCGGACGGTAAAAAGGTAAAATCCCCTTCCGAAAAATATGTGCCCGAAAGCATAACGGTTGACAGTAAAAATGTAAATTACGAAGAGTTTATTTATATTTTAATGAATAAGCCTTATGGCGTTATAAGTGCAACCGAAGACAAAAAACTAAAAACCGTTTTAGACCTTTTGGACGATAAACTGTTAGCTTATGAGCCTTTTCCTGTCGGAAGACTTGATATAGATACCACAGGGCTTTTGGTTTTAACAAATGACGGGGAGCTTACCCATAACCTTTTATCGCCTAAAAAACATGTGGAAAAAACTTATGAAGTAATGCCAAAAAACCCTTTAAGTGATGATGATTTAAAGGCGCTTTGCGAGGGTGTGGACATTGGCGGTTATATTACAAAACCCGCAAAGGCAGAAATGGCGGGAGAGATACTTTACCTTACCATAACAGAGGGCAAGTTTCATCAGGTCAAAAAAATGCTTCTGGCAGTCGGTAATGAGGTAGTAAACTTAAAAAGAATAAAATTTGGTAATTTAACACTTCCCGAAACTTTAAAAGAGGGCGAGTGGATTAAGATAAAAAGAGAGGACTTTGAGTAATCAAAATCCTCTCTTTTTATGCATAATGCACAAAGAAGTTTGTGCAACTTTAAAGCCTCGTTTATATTGAAAGAAAGGGCTTTTTGTGCTATAATACTAATGTGAAATACTATTTTTATGAAAGGAAGTCGAATATGGCAAATCTAGTATTAAAAAACATTTATAAGATTTATGACGGGAATGTTACAGCAGTTAGTGATTTCAACTTAGAAATTGCCGACAAAGAATTCATCATTTTGGTTGGTCCTTCAGGATGCGGTAAATCAACAACTCTTCGTATGATTGCAGGTCTTGAAGAAATCACAAAAGGTGAACTCTACATTGGGGACGATCTTGTTAACGATGTAGAACCAAAAGACAGAGATATTGCAATGGTTTTCCAGAACTATGCACTCTATCCGCATATGACTGTTTATGACAATATGGCATTCGGTCTTAAATTAAGAAAAATCCCTAAAAACATTATTGATGAAAAAGTTAGAGAAGCAGCTAAGATTTTAGACATTGAACATCTTTTAGACAGAAAACCTGCTGCTTTATCAGGCGGTCAGAGACAGCGTGTTGCTTTAGGCCGTGCTATCGTTCGTGAACCTAAAGTTTTCTTAATGGATGAACCTTTATCAAATCTTGATGCGAAACTTCGTGTTCAGATGAGAACAGAAATCAACAAACTTCACAAACGCCTTGACACAACATTTATTTATGTTACACATGACCAGACAGAAGCACTCACAATGGGTACAAGAATCGTTGTTATGAAAGACGGTGTTGTTCAGCAGGTTGATTCACCAACAGCTCTTTATTCAACTCCTTGCAATATGTTCGTTGCAGGTTTTATCGGAAGCCCACAGATGAACTTTGTTGATGCTAAAATTGACAAAAGAGAAGACGGTACATATATCGTAGTTGGCTCAAACGACATCAAACTTCCTGAAGGTAAGGCTAAAATCCTTGAAGAAACAGGCTATAAGGGAACAGATGTTGTTTTAGGTATCAGACCTGAAGATATTCACGATGATGAACTCTT
>JAZSNJ010000160.1:0-5515 GCA_045536355.1 Clostridia bacterium
TCTGCACAGGTAAAGCCTGTTTCTGCAATTGCTCTTATACGAAGAATTCCTATTGCTACTACGCCTTTTAACATATCCTCATTCTTCGTTGGGTCAGGCTTATGTAGCATACCTTTATAGCCGTCTCCTGTTGTTCTTGGCTTGTTGGTGTAAATTCTTGGAACAATTAAAATTTTGTCTTCTATCTTTTCCTGAAGTTTTCTAAGCCTGGTTATATAATCAATTACGCTGTCTTCATGGTCTGCAGAACAAGGGCCGATAATCATAAGCAGTTTATCTGACTTTCCTGTGAAAACATCTGCAATTTCTTTGTCTCTTTTTTCTTTTAATTTTACCATTTCCTCAGTTATGGGATATAGTTCTTTTATTTCCTTTGGAATTGGTAGCTTTCTGATAAAATTCATACTCATAGTATTGTCCTCCTGATTTTATTATTAGTTTTTATCAAATAAACTTCTTCGCTTGGTCGAATATCTCATCATTTCTCTCATAGACTCAACATCGCCCGTTTCAAGCATAGTTTTTAATTTTTTAAACTGTTCTAAAAATAAATCCATCTGATTTAGAAGCGGCTCTTTATTTGCCATAAAAAGCTCACTCCACATAAGGTCATTAATTCTAGCAATTCTGGTTAAGTCTCTGAAAGAGTCTCCTGTAAATTTTTCAATGTTTTCTCTGTCATTACAGGTCATAAGAGTAATTGCAATACAATGTGTAAGCTGTGATACAAAACCTATCATATCATCATGTTCTTCGGGTGATAATGTTTCTACATTGGCAAAGCCCAAAAGTCTTCCTATTTCTTTACAGGTTTCTATTGCCTTGGGTGTGTTTTTGTCCGTTGGAGTTACAATGTAGTTAGCACCTTTAAAAATCTCATCGGTACTGTTTCTAACACCCAACACCTCTCGTCCTGCCATAGGATGAGCTCCTATAAACTCTACACCCTCCTTTAACATTTCCTGAATTTCATATACAATACATGTTTTAACACCGGTTACATCGGTTAAAATCACACCGTCTTTAAAATGTTTTTGATTTTCTTTAATCCAATCGGCAAGAATTTTTGGGTAAAGAGCAAATATTATAAGGTCTGCCTCATTTATCATTTTTGCATCAATTTTTGTTGTGCCATAGTCAATAATTTTTTCACTTAAAGCGTAATTTATAGCATCTTCATCTTTATCAATGGCACTTATTTTAAAGCCAAATCTTTTCAGGCCTTTGGCATAGCTTCCGCCCAGAAGTCCCATGCCCACTATTAATATATTTTTACTTATGTCAACTATCATATTCTTCCACCCTCAAGTTTAATTTTTTCATCAAGTCAAAATAGCTTGGGAAACTTTTACTTACTGCTTCTGTTCCTGTCATTTCCCCACCGGTTACCGATAAAAGAACTGAAAGAGCCATTACAATTCTGTGGTCATTATGGCCTGATAAATTCGTGGTTGGTTTTATTAAATCAGCTTTTTTTACCGTTACGCTGTTATCTGATACTAAAACTTTAACACCGAATTTATTTAGTTCTTCTTTCATGGCATCTGCTCTGTTGCTTTCTTTAACTTCAAGCCTTTTTGTTCCTGTAAAAGTTCCGCCATTGTTTAAAGCAGCAACCGCAAAAAGAATTGGCCCTAAATCAGGACAGTCCGAAATATCCAAAACAGGACTTCCCTTTTTTAATTCCTCAAAATATTTTTTATATACCTTATCGCCCTGCATTGATGTTTTCTCATCAAGTCCCAAAACTAAAATTTCGCTTTTGGTATAATTAAATGCATCTAAATAAGCTCCATTTGAAAAATCACCCTCGACCTTAGCATTTCGGCCTTGGTATTTCTGGTTTTTGGGTATTTTAAATGTATACTCACCATCATAAAAAATTTCTACACCGAAATCTTTTATTGCCTTTAATGTTAAATCTACATAAGATTTACTCTCAAAAGGCGGGATTATTTTAATCACGCTGTCATTTTTCAGCATCGGGAGTGCAAACAAAAGTCCTGATATGAACTGGCTACTTACACTACCGTCTATTACATACTCTTTACCTTTTAAACTTCCTTTAACCTTTAATGAAGTTTCTTCTCTTTTAAATAAAAATCCGTTTTCTTGTGCAATTTTTTCATATATGTCTAGTGGTCTTTCAAAAAGTCTTTTTGCACCTGAAAATGTAACTTCTTTATCCAAAGTCATTGCATAAGGAATTAAAAACCTTAAGGTTGAGCCGCTCTCTAAAGCGTTTAGTTCACCCAAAACCTTTTTATCCTTTATTCCTTTAACAATTGCTTTGTGATTTTGCACAGTTATTTCTGCCCCCAATGATTTTAAGCAATCTATTGTAGCAATAATGTCTTTAGACAATTCTATGTTATCTATTATGCTTTCGTCCTCTGAAAATGCGGCGCATATTAAATATCTGTGTGCCATACTTTTAGACGGAGGAGCTTGTATGCTCCCCGAAAGACATGACGGTTCAAATCTTAAATTCATTACTTATTGTACCTTTCTTTAAGATAGTCTACTGCCTGAATATAACCCAAAGTTCCTTGCCCTTCAATTTTCTTTTCGGCATAAAGGCTGACATAACTTACCTGTCTGAATTCTTCCCTTTCCGATACCTTTGAAATATGAACCTCAACGGTTGGAATCATTACAGATTTTAAAGCATCTAAAATTGCAATACTTGTATGTGTATAAGCTCCCGGATTTATAATAATAGCATCTTGTTTAAGATATGCCTGTTGAATTTTATCTACCAGATCACCTTCGTGGTTTGACTGGTAAAATTCACAATCCAGATTGTTATCTTTACAATAAGCAGTTACTTTATTTACTAAATCTTCATAAGTTTCTTTTCCATAATGGTTTATCTCTCTTATGCCAAGCATATTTAAGTTCGGTCCGTGTAAAACTAATATTTTCATTTTATAACCATTCCTTTAAATTGTTTAATGTTTCTTCCACACTTTTTGATGCATCAATTTTAACATCGCACACCGAATTATATATGTTTATTCTTTGATTATATAAGTTTTCAAGTTTTTCTTTTGTGTCAGACAGCGGTCTTGAAGATGTAGCGCATAATCTTTCAAGCGGTGCATCTAAAAAGAAAAGTCTTCCGTTTCTTTTAAGCCTTTTAACATTTTTCTCTTTTAATATTGCTCCCCCGCCTGTTGCTATAACCAATGAATTTTTTAAGGATAAATCTTTAATAACTTTTTCTTCCAGCTCACGAAATTTATCTTCACCGTTATTTTCTAAATATTCTTTGATGCTTGTACCTATTATTTTTTCAATTTCTTCATCGGTGTCATAAAAGATTTTGGTTAAAACTTCGTTTCCTATTGTAGACTTCCCGCTCCCAGGCATACCAATTAAAACTATGTTTTCTTTTTCTTTTATTAAGGTGTTATAGATATCATTAGTCAATGAATTATTAAGCTTTTTATTCAAAAACAATTCTGCTGAACAAACTGCCTGTGCGCAGAGCATATAAAGTCCGCCTGATGCCTTAACTCCCATTTTTTCAGCTTCTATGACCAGCTCAGAACGAAGGGGATTATAAATCACATCAATTACCCCCTCTAAGTTTTTAAATTCACTTAAACTTAGTGGTGAGTTTTCTGTTTCAGGGTACATACCAACAGGTGTTGTGTTAACAATTACTTTAGCATCACTGTGAAGTTTTACTGCCTCATCATAAGTAACTGTGCCTTCTTTTTTAGTTCTTGAAACTGTTACAATATTTAAAGCACCCATCTCATTTAAAACTTCACGGGCAGTTTTGCTTGTCCCGCCTGTCCCCAAAACAAGTGTCTTTTTGCCTTTAACCACAATATTTTCTTTTTCTATCGAGGCTTTAAGTCCGTAAAAATCTGTGTTATAACCTTTCAAAAAGCCATTATCATTTACTATTGTGTTTACTGCACCTATTTTTTGTGCATGTTCATCTACCTGATCAAGAAAAGGGATTACTTCTTCCTTATAAGGAATTGTAACATTAATACCTTTAAATTCTTTGCTTGTTATGTAGTCTTTTAGATTTTCTTTTGAGATTTCTTTTAATTCGTAACTGTATTCATTTATTAAAGTATGTATTTCTTTTGAAAAGCTGTGCGTAAGCTTTTCACCTATAAGACCGTATTTCATTTTATATCACCCAAATAATCTGTGCCAAATTTTAAAGATAGCATATCTGAAAGTGCAATAGCAGTTACGCTGTCAACCACAACTCTTGCTCTGTGAATTATGGCAGGGTCATGTCTTCCAACCGCCTGAATTGTTGCATTTTCCATTTTAGCGAAATCAACTGTATCCTGTTTTTTAAATATTGTAGGTGTAGGTCTTACAGCAGAGGAAAATATTATTGGCATCCCGTTTGATATGCCACCATTTATTCCGCCTGATACATTGGTTTTGGTGTAAACCTTTCCATCTTGTACATACATTTCATCGTTTGCATCAGAGCCTTTCATATCGGCAATTTTAAATCCATCACCGAATTCTACCCCTTTAACACCCGGAATAGAAAACAAAATATGAGATAAAACGCTCTCTAATGAGTCAAACCAAGGCTCTCCTAATCCGCCGGGAACACCTGTTATAACAGTTTCTAAAACTCCGCCTACACTGTCGCCGTCTTGAGATGCCTCTGTGATTTTTTCTATCATAAGGTTTCCTTTTTCTTCATCTAAAACAGCAAACTTTTTGCTTGACAACGCTTTTATATCTTCATCATAATTATTAAATGCCGCATCATAAATTCCTGCACATTTTTTAATGTGTGTGCCTATGTTTATCCCCTTTTCCTTTAAAGCTGAAATCAAGATGGCTCCTGCAGCTACCAAGGCTGCAGTAATTCTTCCACTGAAGTGTCCACCTCCGCGATAGTCCTGATAGCCATTATATTTAAGCTGTGCTACATAGTCTGTATGTGATGGTCTTGCAAGGGTTTTGTTCTTGTCATAGTCTTTGCTTTTGGTGTCAGCATTTTCTATTAATATGGTAAGAGGTGTACCTGTTGTTTTTCCCTCGTACACTCCACTTACTATTTTAAAGTTGTCAGATTCTTGTCTTTTGGTAGAAATAGATGACCAAGGTCTTCTTAAATCAAGCTGATGTGAAATAAAATCCATATCCACTTTAATACCTGGTGCAAGTCCGTCTAAAACTGCGCCAATCATTTCGCCGTGGCTTTCACCAAACAATGTTACGCTTATACTATTACCAAATGTATTTTTCATTTATAACACCTCATTTAATATACAGCTTAATTCTTCATAACTGGTTTTCCTTATATCAAAAGTTCCTATGTTTTCAACAAACACTGCATCAACCATACCACTGTCTGCCTTTTTATCGTGTTTAGCAGCTTCTAATACTTTACCTTTATCAATTTTATAAGTTACAGGAAGGTCTGCTTTTTTTAACACCTTTATAAGTCTTTCTCTTATATCTTCTTTGCACATAGGAAGCATACCGAGTGCAACACACTCTCCGTGATAAAGATTAT
>JAZSNJ010000055.1:0-2740 GCA_045536355.1 Clostridia bacterium
AGGGTTTAATTCCTGTATCATACACATTTAAGGGAACAGGCTGGGGCCACGGAGTAGGTTTAAGCCAGTATGGAGCAGTAGGAATGGCAGAAGCAGGATTTTACTATGATGAAATATTAACCCACTATTTTAGTGGAACTATTATTAAGTAGGGGGAAAAGACTTGAGACTTTCAGATTTTTACTATGATTTACCCGAAAACTATATAGCACAAACACCACTTAAAGACAGAACAGCATCTAAACTTATGGTTTTAGACAGAGATAAGAAAGACATTAATCACAAAACCTTTAAAGATATTGTAAACTACTTAGATGAGGGCGACTGTCTTGTGTTAAACGATACAAGGGTTATTCCTGCAAGGCTTTTTGGTGTTAAAGAAAATACAGGCGGTTCAATCGAGTTTTTGCTGTTAAACAGGCTTGATACTAAAAGATGGTCTGTTATGGTAAAACCGGGCAAAAGAGCCAAAGTGGGCACAAGATTTTCATTTGGAGACGGGGAGCTGACCGCAACTGTCAAAGAAATTACAGAGGGCGGATTAAGAACAGTAGAATTCCAATTTGACGGAGTTTTTGAAGAAGTATTATCAAAGCTAGGAAATGTTCCGCTTCCGCCATATATAACCGAAAAATTAGAGGATAAAGAAAGATATCAGACAGTGTATTCTAAAAATGACGGGTCTGCAGCAGCACCTACAGCAGGGCTTCATTTTACAAAAGAGCTTTTAGATAGAATTAAAGAAAAAGGTGTAAATATTGCCTATCTTACACTTCATGTAGGAATCGGCACATTCAGGCCTGTAAAAGTAGAAAACATAAAAGAACATAAAATGCATTCTGAATTTTACTCTCTTTCAGAAGAAAATGCCAAAATTATAAATGAAGCCAAAAGAAAAGGCAAAAGGGTAATTGCGGTAGGTACAACATCTACAAGGACATTAGAAACAATAGCAAACGAAAATGGCGAAGTTAAACCCTCAAACGGGTGGACTGATATTTTTATCTATCCAGGATACAAGTTTAAAATTGTTGATGCACTTATTACCAATTTTCATTTGCCCGAATCAACCCTTTTGATGCTTGTAAGTGCTCTTTATGACAGAGAAGAAATTTTAAAAGCGTATAACGAGGCTGTTAAAAACGATTACAGATTTTTCTCATTCGGCGATGCAATGTTTATACAATAAATCAGGAAAAATGGTGAAATAATGTTTAAACTTTTAAAACAAGAAGGCAGTGCAAGGCGTGGCGAGTTTAAAACAGTTCACGGGACTATACAGACACCTGTCTTTATGAATGTAGGTACTGCCGCCGCAATAAAAGGCGGAGTTTCCACAACCGATTTAAATAAAATAGGAACGCAGGTAGAACTATCTAACACATACCATCTTCATTTAAGACCGGGAGATGAAATTGTAAGAGATATGGGCGGAATACACCGCTTTATGAACTGGGACAAGCCTGTTTTAACCGACAGTGGTGGGTTTCAGGTATTCTCACTTGCAAAAATAAGAGATATAACTGAAGAGGGAGTTAAGTTTTCTTCACATATTGACGGAAGAAAAATATTTATGAGCCCTGAAATCAGTATGAGAATACAGTCGAATTTAGCATCTACTATTGCCATGGCGTTTGACGAATGTGTTGAAAATCCTGCAACATATTCTTATGCCAAAGAGTCAATCAAAAGGACTACAAGATGGCTCGAAAGATGTATAGCTGAAATGAAGCACTTAAACTCTTTGGATACTACCATAAATAAAAATCAGATTCTCTGGGGCATAAATCAGGGATGCACATTTAACGATTTAAGAATTGAGCATATGAAAACAATAAGAGAGTTTGATTTGCCAGGGTATGCAATAGGGGGATTAGCAGTAGGTGAGACTGCTGAAGTTATGTATGATGTAATAGAAGCAGTAGAACCTTATATGCCCGAAGATAAACCAAGATATTTAATGGGAGTAGGAACGCCTATTAACATTTTGGAGGCAGTTAAAAGAGGGGTTGACTTTTTTGACTGTGTAATGCCAAGCAGAAATGCAAGACACGGATATATTTTCACATCTGAGGGAATTGTTAATATCAAAAATGAAAAGTATGCAAAAGACGATACTCCTTTAGATTTAAATTGTGATTGCGAAGCCTGTCAAAACTATTCTAAAAGTTATATAAGACATTTGTTTAAAGCAAATGAAATTTTAGCGTTAAGACTTTGTGTGCTTCACAATTTAAGATTTTACAATCGCCTTATGGAAAGAATAAGGGAAGCACTCGATAAAGGCGAGTATGAAAAATTTTACAACATAGAAAAAGAAAGACTTGCAAGAAGACTTTAATTGTATTATTATAATTTTAAATGACATAAACATTTATGAGGAGGAAAAAATATGAATTACAATGTAGGTATTATTGGTGCTACAGGAATGGTAGGACAGAGATTTATCACACTTTTGGAAAATCATCCTTGGTTTAATATTAAGGTGTTGGCAGCGTCAGAAAGAAGTGCAGGAAAAACTTATGAAGAGGCTGTTGGAAATAAATGGGCAATGAAAACTCCTTGTCCAGAAAACATTAAAAAAATTATTGTTAAAGATGCACAAAAAGATATGGAAGAAATTGCAAAAGAAGTTGATTTTGTATTTTGCGCAGTAAATATGAAAAAAGATGAAATAAGAGCATTGGAAGAAGCTTATGCTAAACTTGAATGCCCTGTTATTTCAAATAACTCTGCACAC
>JAZSNJ010000100.1:0-1972 GCA_045536355.1 Clostridia bacterium
AAAGATTTTATCAAAGAAAATTATTCTGTAGACAAAATGGTAAACGATAACTTAAGCGTATACCATGATATTTTACAAAAAGGAGTATCATCTGATGTTGTTGTTTCGGGCTATTACGGATACAATAACAGCGGTGATGATGCACTCTTACATCTTATTATAAAAGATATTAAGGCAATAAACCCTGACACCCGTTTTACCGTGCTTTCCAAAAATCCAAAGTATACTTCAAAAACTTACGGAGTAAGCGCAGTTTACAGATTTAATCCGTTTTCCGTTGTTAAAGCAATCAAATCCTGTAAACTTTTATTATCAGGCGGTGGAAGCTTAATTCAGGACGCAACAAGCACAAAATCTCTTCTTTATTATGTTTATCTTATACACTTAGCAATTAAATTTAAGAAAAAAACTATGCTTTATGCCAACGGTATAGGCCCTATTTATAATGAAAAGAATTCAGACCTTTCTGCAAAAGTGTTAAATAAGGTTGATGTTATAACCTTAAGAGATGAAAATTCGGTTAAACTGTTAAATTCTATAGGAATAAATTCTGACAAAATCCATCTTACTGCTGACCCTGCAATAAGAATGACAGAAATTAACCACGAAAGAATTATAGAAATCTTAAAAAATGAAAACATCCCTGTTAAAAACTATTTTGCAATTTCAGTTAGGAGCTGGAAAGATACTGATGTGTCAGAAAAACTTCCCGAGGTTTTGGATTATGTTGCAGAAAAATATTCACTAACCCCGCTTTTTATACCTATGCAAAAATCTAAAGACTTAAAAATAAGCGAAAAATGTATTGATAAAATGCAAAATAAGGCATATATGCTAAAAGGCAATTACAGCTTTTCTGAAATAATGAGCATTGTGTCAAAAAGTTCACTTGTTATTGGTATGCGTCTTCACATGCTTATGTATGGTGCAAACTCTGCAGTGCCTGTAATCGGCATTGATTATGACCCAAAGGTTAGATCATATTTAAACTATTTAAAACAAGATGCAGTAATTGATGTAAATAACATTGACACTGCCCATTTCAAAGCTTTAATTGATGATATAGTACAAAATTATGATGAAAGAACAAACCAGTTAAGACAAAGGGTAGATTATCTTAAAGAAATCGAAAAAGACAATGCGCTCTTTGCAGTTTCTTTGTTAAAAGGCGGTAATGTATGAAAATATTAGGTGTAGATTTTGGTGAAAGAAGAACAGGAATAGCTGTATCTGATGCTTTAGGCATTACTGCCCAGGGCGTTAAAACCATTTTTGAAAGCGACTATAAAATAACAGCCGAAAAAGTTTTAGAGGAATTAAAGTTGCAAGGCGCAGAAAAAATAGTTTTAGGTATGCCTAAAAATATGGACGGAAGCATTGGCTTTAGAGGAGATGCAACATTAAAGTTTAAAGAGTATTTAGAAACCCTTACAGATGCTAAGATTATTCTCTGGGATGAAAGGCTTACAACAGTTTCGGCAATTAAAACATTAAATGAAACAAATGTGCGTGGCAAAAAGCGTAAAAATATAATAGATACCGTTGCAGCAACCTATATACTGCAAGGGTATTTAGACTCAATTTCCAGGTAATAATTATTTAAAAAAACTATTGACAAATCCAAACTTAATTGCTATAATAACTTTTGTTAACCATATGTGGCGGCGTAGCTCAGTTGGCTAGAGCAAACGGTTCATACCCGTTAGGTCAGCGGTTCAAATCCACTCGCCGCTACCATATATGGGAGCATAGCACAGCTGGGAGAGCATCTGCCTTACAAGCAGAGGGTCATAGGTTCGAGCCCTATTGTTCCCACCATACAAAAAAGAACACCTTTTGGTGTTCTTTTTTTGTGTAAATAATAAGAATAGGGCTCGAACCTTGAGAAGGCAAAAAGCGTTTAGAAAAAGTTGCCGGTGGCAAGTTTTTTAGCTTTTTGGTGCGCATGTCCGGTACCGAAAGGCGTAGCCTT
>JAZSNJ010000074.1:0-4275 GCA_045536355.1 Clostridia bacterium
ACTCCTTGGCTCACAGAACGACATGGCTACGATCCGACTTGCTACAAGCCCTGCAATTACAACACAGTGCTTAAGAGTTCCTGTTTCAGACGGACACACTGCAGCGGTATTCGTATCTTTTGATAAAAAGCCTACAAAAGAACAGATTTTAAAAGCATGGGAAAACTTTAGTGGTGCTCCACAGGAATTAAATCTTCCACATGCACCAAAACAGTTTATCCATTACTTTGAAGAAGATAACAGACCACAGGCAAAATTAGACCGTGATTTAGAAGGCGGTATGGCAGTATCTGTAGGAAGATTAAGAGAAGACTCACAGTATGATTATAAGTTTGTATGTCTTTCACATAACACATTAAGAGGTGCGGCAGGAGGCGGTCTTTTAATGGCTGAACTTCTTGCAGCTAAAGGATATTTTGAAAAATAATTTTTGTCTTTAAGAAAGGTTGTGAAATTGTATGAAGAACACAATTTTTGAGGGCGCAGCAACTGCGCTTGTTACATCTATGACAAAAGACGGTGTTGACTTTAAAGCATTAGAAAAAATGGTTGAGTTCCAGATTGAAAACAAAATCGACGCACTTGTTATTTGCGGAACAACAGGTGAAGCACCAACACTTGAGGACAACGAACATTTAGATGCAATAGAATGTGCAGTTAAGACAGCTAAAAAAAGAGTTCCCATAATTGCAGGAACAGGCAGCAACAACACTGCCCACGCTGTTATGATGAACAAAGAGGCTGAAAAAAGAGGGGCAGACGGACTTTTGTGGGTAACACCTTATTATAATAAGTCCACCCAAAGAGGTCTTTATGAGCATTATAAAACTTTGGCTGATTCTACTTCTTTACCTGCAATTTTGTATAATGTTCCGTCAAGAACAGGAGTAAATATTCTTCCTGAAACAGTTTCAAAACTTTCTGAAATTGAAAATATTGTTGCTATAAAAGAAGCTTCAGGCAGCATCAAACAGACAATGGATATAATAAATCTTTGCGGAGATAAGATTGATGTTTATTCAGGCGATGACGATATTATAGTGCCGCTTATGTGTATGGGCGCTAAAGGCGTAATATCAGTTCTTTCAAATATCATGCCTAAAGAAACTCATGACCTTTGCACACTTTGCTTAGACGGTAAATATTTTGATGCTTCAAAACTTCAGCTTAAATATTCAGGCATTGTAAAAGCACTCTTTTGTGAAGTTAACCCGATTCCTGTTAAAACTGCCCTTAACCTTATGGGCTTAAATGCAGGAATTTTAAGACTTCCTTTATACGAAATGGAAGAAAAAAATCTAGAATTTTTGAAAAACGAAATGAAAAAATTACAATTAATTTAAAAAGGAACGATGCTTAATGATAAAGCTTATTATTTCAGGATGTAACGGGAAAATGGGCTCAGTACTTTCAAGACTTGCAAATGATGATGAAAACATTAAAGTGGTTGCAGGGTTTGATATTAACACTCAGAAAAACTACGGTTATGAAGTTTATGATGATTTGAATAATTTTAAGGGTGAGGCTGATGTTATTATTGACTTTTCTCATCCGTCATTAACCGAAAAGGTGTTAGAGTATGCCAAAAACACAAAAACTCCGGTAGTTGTTGCAACAACAGGCCTTTCTGATGAGCAAAAAGAGAAACTTTTAGATGTATCAAAAGAAACCGCTGTGTTTTTCTCGGCTAATATGAGCCTTGGCATAAATCTTTTGACAGAGCTTGTTAAAGAAGCTGCTAAAGTGTTGGAAGATGAGTTTGATATAGAAATTATTGAAAAACACCATCATAGAAAAATTGATGCACCGAGCGGAACAGCACTTTTAATTGCCGATGCAATAAATCAGGCGTTAAAATCAAAAAAAGAATATGTTTATGACAGACATTCTGTCCGCAAAAAAAGGTCTGAAACCGAAATGGGTATTCACACCGTAAGAGGTGGAACCATAGTTGGCGAACATGAAGTGATTTTTGCCGGTAACGATGAAATAATTGAAATTAAACATACAGCCATGTCAAGGGATATTTTTGCAGTAGGAGCCATTTCTGCAGCTAAATTTTTGTGTGGCAAAGATAAAGGTTATTATTCAATGCAGGATATGATTAAATAATAAGGAATGGTTTTGTGATATATAATAATATTTTAGAGGCAATGGGAAACACTCCCATAATAAGGCTTAATCATTTGCCAGATGAAGACAGCGCCGAAATTTTAGTTAAATTTGAAGGGCTTAATGTAGGCGGGTCAATCAAAACCCGTACAGCGTTTAATATGATTAAAGATGCTGAAGAAAAAGGTCTTATAAACAAAGATACAATAATCGTTGAGCCTACAAGCGGAAATCAGGGTATAGGTCTTGCGTTGGTTGGGGCTGTAAAAGGGTATAAAACAAAAATTATTATGCCTGACTCTGTAAGCGAAGAAAGACGCAAAATAGTAAACCACTACGGGGCAGAGGTTATTTTGGTGCATGATGCGGGAAACATTGGTCTTTGTATTGAAGAGTGCCTTGATTTGGCATTAAAAATGCAAAAAGAAGACAAAAATGTGTTTGTTCCCCAGCAGTTTGAAAACCCTGCAAACCCGGAAATTCAAAGAAGCCAGACTGCTAAAGAAATTTTAGAGCAGGTAGATGGGCCTATTCACGGCTTTTGCTCAGGTATAGGAACAGGCGGAACCATAACGGGTATCGGCGAAGTTTTAAAAGAAAATAATCCAGACATTACTATCTGGGCTGTTGAGCCTGAACACGCTGCTATTTTATCAGGCGGCTCAATCGGAACACATATCCAGATGGGTATTGGAGACGGGCTTATTCCTGAAATCTTAAACTGTGATATTTATGACGATATATGCATCGTAAAAGATGAAGAAGCAATACATACATCAAAAGCACTTGCCTCAAAAGAGGGTATTATGTGCGGTATATCAAGCGGCACTAATGTTGCTGCTGCAATTAAACTTGCTAAAAAACTCGGCAAAGGCAAAACAGTTGTAACAGTTCTTCCCGATACTGCCGAAAGATACTTTTCAACACCATTATTTGAATAAACTTTTCCCAAAGCAATTTGCTTTGGGAATTTTTTTTGGAAAATTGCAAATTTTTTATTGTATATTGGGGAAAAATATGTTAAAATATAGAGTGGTTTTTATAAGTAGATACTATTTATTCTGAAAGGACTGATTTTATGGAAAATAAAGAAAGACTTGTTGGAACGGTTTCAAGAGGCATTAGGTGCCCTATTATCCGTGAGGGGGATGACCTTGTTAAGATTGTATCTGACAGCGTTATAAATGCTGCGGAGTCTGAAGGTTTTCCTTTAAGAGACCGTGATGTAATTTCCATAACAGAATCAATAGTTGCCCGTGCACAAGGTAATTACGCTTCTGTTGACGATATTGCAGAAGATGTTAAAAATAAATTAGGCGGTGAAACTGTAGGCGTTATTTTCCCTATACTTTCAAGAAACCGTTTTGCAATCTGCTTAAGAGGTATTGCAAAAGGCGTTAAAAAAGTAGTTTTAATGCTTAGTTATCCGTCAGATGAAGTTGGAAATCAGCTTATATCAATAGATGAAATTGATGCAAAAGGCGTAAATCCATACTCTGATGTTTTATCTTTGGAAAAATATCGTGAGCTTTTTGGTTTTGGCACTCACGAATTTACAGGTGTAGACTATGTTGACTATTATGCAAATATAATTAAGGAAATGGGCGCAGAGGTTGAAGTGGTTTTTGCAAATCAGGCAAAAGCAATTTTAAACTATACCGATACTGTTTTAACCTGCGACATTCACACAAGAAAAAGAACAAAGAGAATTTTAAAAGAGCTTGGTGCAAAAACTGTTTTAGGTTTAGATGATATTTTAAATGCTCCTGTAAACGGAAGCGGTTATAATGAAAAATATGGTCTTTTAGGCTCAAATAAATCAACAGAAGATAAAATCAAACTTTTCCCTAAAGAATGTAAGGATTTAGTTTTGGATATTCAAAAAGAAGTGTTAACAAGAACAGGAAAGCATGTTGAAGTTATGGTTTACGGAGACGGTGCTTTCAAAGACCCGCAGGGCAAAATCTGGGAACTTGCTGACCCTGTTGTTTCCCCTGCTTTTACAGACGGTCTTATCGGTACTCCAAACGAGCTTAAATTAAAATATCTTGCTGATAATGACTATAAAGATTTATCAGGCGAAGAACTTAAAAAAGCAATTTCTGAAAGTATTCGTAAAAAAGACGGTGATTTGGTAGGTAATATGGCATCACAGGGTACAAC
>JAZSNJ010000090.1:0-16860 GCA_045536355.1 Clostridia bacterium
GCACCTTTTCTCCAGATAGTACCTATCTGTTTATAGTATTTAACATCTGTGCCAGAGAGTGCAAATTGTTTTGGAGTTGCTACTGTAGTAGCGTTAAATACAACACCGTAAGTTGATGTTAAATGGTTAAAAAGTTTAGCACCGTTATAAATTACGCTGTTATTAACAAAATTAATGTTTTTAATTTCGTCCTTTGCAGCACCATATCCATTGTTGTGTGTTTCTGCCGCAGTGCTTAAAAACGCATTAAAAGACTGACCGTATGGAAGTTGTCTCCACTGGTCTGCCGAAATGTCTTCAGCACTTGCTGTCATCGGCACTAATGCTATGGTTGTAAGCACCATACAAAGCACTAAAATAAGACTCAAAAATCTTTTCATGTAAATTCCCCTTTTTTATTATAAGCATTGTTTTAACCATATTTGTTTGACATTTAATTATACCATTTTATGTGTAATTTTTCAACATACCGTTTTTGATTTTGGTATATCATTTTTGTGAATTATTCGCCAAGATATGCCTTTTTAACAGACTCATCGTTTAATAAGTTTTCTGCTTTGCCCTCTAAAACTATTTTGCCGGTTTCCAAGACATAAGCACGGTCAGCAATTGAAAGTGCTTTTTTTGCATTTTGTTCTACAAGTAAAACTGTAACTCCGGCAGAGCTTATTTTCTTTATAATGTCAAAAATTTCTGACACATATAAAGGTGAAAGGCCCATAGATGGTTCATCCATTAATATAATTTTAGGGTTTGACATTAATGCTCTTCCCATTGCAAGCATCTGCTGTTCGCCGCCTGATAAGGTTCCTGCAATCTGATTTTTTCTTTCTTTTAAAATCGGAAAACGCTCATAAACATTTTCTAAATTTTTCTTTATTTCAGATTTGTCGGTTCTTGTAAATGCGCCCATAATTAAATTTTCATAAACCGAAAGTTCACCAAAAATTCTTCTTCCCTCAGGAACATGAGCCATTCCCATTTCAACAATTTTATGAGGCGGAGTTTTGGTTAATTCCTTACCCTCAAACTCTATACTTCCTCCCTTTGCCGAAACCAAGCCTGTAATTGTATGAAGTATTGTGGTTTTACCGGCACCGTTTGCACCTATTAAAGCAATAACTTCTCCCTCGTTTACTTCAAAGGAAACGCCTTTTATGGCTTTAATCATACCATAAGATACTTCTAAGTTTTCTATTTTAAGCATAATTTAATACCTCTTTTATTCCTCTCCAAGATAAGCAGTAATAACTTCAGGATTATTTAATACCTTGGAGGTTTCTCCCTGAGCCAAAACAGTTCCGAAATTTAAAACCGTAACCTCTTCGCAAATTCCAGAAACAAGCTTCATATCGTGTTCTATTAACAAAATTGTCATATCAAATTCATCACGGATAAATTTAATAATATCCATAAGTTCTTTTGTTTCGTTAGGGTTCATACCTGCAGCAGGTTCATCCAAAAGCAAAAGCTTTGGATTTGTTGCCAAGGCCCTTGCAATTTCAAGTTTTCTCTGCTTTCCGTAAGGAAGATTACAGGCAAGATTGTTTCTCTCTTCAACAAGGTCGAAAATCTTAAGAAGTTCTTTTGCCCTTTCCCTCATTTCGTTTTCAACTTCAAAATGCTTAGGAAGTCTTAACATAGACTGGAAAGGATTTACCTTAAACTCCTTTTGGTTGTGAAGACCAACCAAAACATTTCTTATAACGCTCATATTATTAAAAAGTCTTATGTTCTGAAAAGTTCTTGCCATACCTTTATGGTTGATGGTTTCCTGAGATTTACCTGTTAAATCCTCACCGTCTAAATAAAACTTTCCTGTTGTTGGAGTATATACACCTGTAAGTAAGTTAAATGTTGTGGTTTTACCTGCACCGTTTGGGCCAATCAATCCGTAAAGCTGATTTTTCTTAATTTTAATATTGATATCCTGTGCTGCTTTAAGTCCGCCAAAAGAAATACCGAGATTTTTAGTTTCAAGCATATATTCACTCATCACTGTTTATCCCCCTTTTCACGAACAGAGCCCTCAATCTTATCAGGAGAAACATCTACTGATAAAAGTGCGTCCATATCAATTTTTGTTGGAATTCTCATCCACTCTGCGGCATCATCTTTTACTGTTGCCTGTTGTTTTAACAAATCTTCGTTTTTAACAAAGCGTTTTTTAATTTTAAAGCCTATAATTTTTATAAGTTTTGCTGGACTTAATTTTTCTTTAACTGGTGCAAGTTTAGGAGCGTTGTTTACAATTACAATTGAAATTAAAATAATTGCATAAATTAAAAACTTAAGTGCCGCCATATCGCCTGAAAGCCTTGTGGTTAGCTGGAAGTTTATAAAGGTAATAAGCGCTGCTGCAACAATCGAACCGTTTATGCTTCCCATTCCGCCCAAAACTACCATAACAAGTATTTCAATTGAATAGTTATATGAAAAGAACGAGTATAATACAGGGGTTGCATAATGACCGTAAATTACACCTGCAACACCTGCAAAAAATGCAGAAATCACAAATACAAAAAGTTTATAAAATGTAACATTTATACCCATTGCTTTTGCGGCAATTTCGTTATCTCTTATTGCTGTTATTGCTCTTCCGTGCTTACTTCTCACTAGGTTTTGAACTACTATAAGCATTATTAAAACCATTATTATGGCAGGAATAAAAAGCTCGGTCCCGAATTTTTTGGTAGAAAGTCCGAGCGCACCGCCGAATGCATCTAAATTTTTAAATATTGTTCTTACAATTTCACCGAATGCAAGTGTTACAATTGCAAGATAGTCCCCCTTTAATCGGAGCGCAGGAAGACCTATTATAAAACCGAATATAGCTGCCAAAATTCCGCCAAGTGCCATTGAAATTATTAAAACTAAAACTTTAGAATCCAAAATTAAATGAAGATAGTTTGCGGTAAAACAGCCAAGATATGCACCAACACACATAAATCCCGCATGGCCTAAACTGAGTTCCCCCAAAAAGCCTACTACAAGATTTAAAGATACAGCTAAAATTACAGAATATGCAATCTGTGTAATAAGATTTAAGGTTGAACGGTTTAAATATCCCATAAAATTCATAGAAGTAATTATTACAAGGAAAAGTGCAATTAAGATATAGTTTATGTAATGCTTGAATTTAAAAGAGTTTTTAATATTTTTAAAATATCCCATTATCACACCTTCTCTCTTCTTTGTTTGCCCATAAGACCTGTGGGTTTAACCAGTAAAATTACAATTAAAATTGTAAATTCAATGGCTGTTGTATATGGTGCAACTACTTCAATACTTAAGCAAATTTTTTCTACCACGCCTAATAAAATTCCGCCAATCATAGCACCGGGTACTGAACCAATGCCGCCTATTACTGCTGCAGTAAAGGCTTTAATTCCCGGCATTGAACCAAGAGTCGGACTTGTGCTTGGAATCTGCATTAAATAAAAGGTACTTGCAAAAGCTGCAAGAGCTGAACCGATTGCGAAAGTGATTGATATGATTTTATTTACATTAACACCCATAAGCTGTGCCGCGCCCCTGTCTTCAGATACCGCAAGCATAGCTCTGCCCGTTTTTGTTTTTTTAATAAATAAGGTCAAAGACACCATAATTATTGCACCCGCAACCAAGGTTATAACAGTTGCAAGATTAATTTTAACCGAGCCTAATGTTAAAGAACTAAAGGCAGGAAGTTCAACCGGCCTTGATTTTGCACCGTAAATAAGCTGTGCAATGCTCTGCAGAAAGTAACTTACACCGATTGCAGTAATCAAAACCGCAAGTGGTGATGCACCACGAAGTGGCTTATATGCAAGTTTTTCAATTATAACACCCAAAAGAGTGCATACAATTACTGCCACCAAAATCGCAATTAATGGGTTAAACATAAGCGCAAGTGATGTTAAAATGGCATAAGCGCCAACCATAATTACATCACCGTGAGCAAAGTTAAGCATTTTTGCAATTCCATATACCATTGTATAGCCAAGCGCAATTAATGCATATATACTGCCAAGGCTTAAACCGTCTATCAATGTGCTCATAAAAATCCTCTCTTTCGCATAAGCTAAAATGCTTATTAAATGCTTATAAAAATACAAGCACTTAATAAACACGGATTGGTTGGACGCAAAATGCGCCCAACCATTCACCAGTTTTAAAAATTTTATATTATTTTGTAAGTGTTACAATCTGTGGAATCTTTGTACTTGCACCTGTTTTGTCCCATGTCATTTCGCCTGTTGCGCCTTCATACTTAAATCCGTCAGCTGTAATAGTTTTTACCAAAATGTCGCAAAGGTCAGATGCTGAAATTGTTACATCTTCTACCCCTGCAGCTTTCATAGCTTCAAAAATAACCATAACTGCATCGTATCCGTCAGCTGCAAACTGGTCAGGTGCAACTCCGTATTCAGCTTCATAAGCTGTAACAAAAGCTTTAATTTTTTCGTTATCACTGTTAACATCAAATGGTGTTATGTATTTAACTTCATTTTTAACATTTGTTCCGAGTTCAATCTGGTCAGCAATACCGTCTAAACCATCGCAACCGAAAATGAGTGCATCAATACCTTTGGCAGTTGCTGTTTTTGCAATGAGTCCTGCTTCTGTATAATAGATTGGGAGGAAAATAACTTCACAGTCTTTTAAAGCTTCAACCTGTGTTGAAAAGTCTTTTTTGTTTTCAGCATCAAAGGTCTGTGTGTTAAATTCTACGCCAAGATTTCCCATTTCTTCTTCAAAGGCTTTGTAGATGCCTGTTGAATAAGGGTCGCTTGTATCATAAATAGCACCGATTTTTTCGAATTTTGATGTAAGTTCCTGAGCTGCTAAAAATCCCTGGTCAGGGTCGCCAAAACAAATTCTGAATGCGTTATCTCTGCCTTCAATTACATTTGCTGCAGATGCAGAAGGTGTCATTAAAAATACATTATCTTCAACTGCTTTTGATGCAAATGAATCACATGAGCCTGATGTTACAGAGCCGATTGATGCCTGCATACCTGCTTCATACAATGTGTCATAGCCTGTTGCAGCATCGGCAGCTGTAGCCTTATCGTCTTTAATGTCAAATTTAAAGGCTATACCGTTTAAACCACCTGCTTCATTGATTTCTTTAATTGCAAGTTTAGCACCGTTCTGAACAGAAATACCATAAGATGATGCATCACCTGTAAGTGGGCCTGTAGCACCAATGAAAAATTCGGTGTTTTCCAAAGTGTAACCTGCGTTTTGTTTAGCACAGCCTGTAAATACCATAGATGCCATACAGAGTACTAAAACAACTGAAATAATTTTTTTCATATTTTTTACCTCCGTTTTTATTATAAAATTAATATATACCTTTCAGCACAATTTGTCAACAAAAAATCACTTTCAAACCTTTTCAAAAACAGCCATAATGTTCATGTTTCCGCCCGGGCAGACTGTATATGTATCGTTATGCCAGAACACCCCGTCAACCGAGAAGTATTTAAATACATACCCTTCTTTTGCAACTGCTTTAAATGTAACAGGGTATCCTTTTTGGGTTTTTACTAAAACCTCTTTACCATCCTCTGCTTTTATATTACAAAGGTAAACTTCTCCCTGCTCTTTGGGGCATTTTAATGTTACGGTTATATCTTTTGCATTTTTGTCAAGCTTAAAATAGTTTACTATTTCTTCTTTTGCAATTTTACCTCGCTGTTTTGCCCATTCTTTTAGCGCCTTGGTATTGGTATAACTCCAGCTTCCTTTATATCTTGATATCTGCTCTTGCCTTAAGTGATAAGTTTCGTTAAACCTCTCATCAATTAATTTTGTCATATATTCTACAGTAAAGTAATGGTCAATGACTGCAAAGTATCTTCCTATAAACTTGTTTTTAAAGGTTTCGTTTTTAAGAAGCGAATTAAACATAAAGTTTGAAATACACTCGGCATCTAATTTTTTCCCGAGAGCTCCGCTCCCCCCTTTTTCCCAGTATGCTCTTCTTGGGTCGCCTTTTAAATAAGCATCTTCATAAATGGTTTTTAAGCTCTCCATTGTAACATCCATATCTGTTAAAATAAAGCGCCATTTATCATCTATCCCTTTGTTTTCAGGGTTTTTGTTTTTCCACAATTTTATATTATTATGCGGCCAGTCAACATTTTCTAAAAAGATATTTGCTATGTAAAGGTCTATAAAATTATCAAGGTCAAAGTTTTCTTCCGCCTTTTTATAGTTTTCCTCTACAGACATATCATTATCAATTATAAAATATGCATCAGAATTAAATTCTTTTAAATCTTCCTCATCGCCCTCGCTTAAGGTTGCCTTTAATGGGTCATTTGCAATTTCAATCATCGCTACATCTTTGTTATCCGATAAATTATAATGATATTTAAAGTAGTTATTATCGTATCTTTCTCTTATTAAGTAAATGCCCCAGAACTCACCGTTTACAAACACGGCTGACGGACTGTAGCCTTGTGTATCTAAACCTAACTGAGAACCTATTTTTTGTGCCAGGGTATCTCTCATAAAGTATTTGGAATAATCGTCCCCTGCATTTCTTAAAATAATTCTTTTGTATTCGTTTATGGCTTGACCATTTACATCTTTTACTTTACCTTCAAAAAAGTCATATTTTAAAGTTTTTGATGTGCCTTTAAAATAATTGGCATTTTCTCTTGCATAAATTCTGAAAGACTTTTGTGGGAGCGCTCTTGTTCCTGCACCATTTAAACGAATTCCTGCGCTTTGCGATACAACGCTTTTACCGTTTTTATCAAAAACTTCTATGTAACCCGAAACTTCATTTGGATTTCCTACTGTTAAGTAGTTAGGATATCTGTAAATTCCTTTTTCGCCAAAAAGGTTATCTTCGTTTGTGGAAATCGACACAATTTTTGTGCCCATATATTTTGAGTGAATTGTTTTACTCACTAAATAAGTGTTTTGCACAATTCTTCCTAATGTTCCGTCGGGAAGTATTGCTCTTGCTTTTACAACCGTTCCTTTAAACACATTTGTTTTAGGCGGGGTGTAACCCTTTTCAACAATGGTTGTATATGAAGAAAGTTTATTTTTATCGGAAGTTCTGTCATAAATTTTAATGCCGTCTTTATACACCTTCGAGTTTTTATCAGGCTCACTTCCGTCTAAAGTGTATAATATTTTGTTGCCCTCTGATGAGAGATACAAAGTAAACGCATCTGTATAAAGTCCCGAAGAAACAGAAAATACAATTTCATCTTGTTCTTTGTGTTGTTCCTTTCCCGTTTGTAAAAGAGAGTTAAAGGTTTCGATTTCTTCTTTTGTATATTCTTTTAATATTCCTGTAATTTCAAAAATCCCGTCAAGCTCACGGCTTGAGATTTTCATTTCTTTTGCAATAGAATTAATTGGCGCGTAAGGTACGCCCTCAATATACTCTACATAATCTTTTGAAAAATAGTAGTTTTTGTAGTTATACTTAATTGCATAGTTTTTATCTTCATCCAAAACAGAAATTTCCCCGCCTAAAGCCTTAGCTGTGTCTATAAGAGAAACATACAAATTGTTATTTTTCATATAAGGAACATTATAGGTTTTTTCGGCTTTCCCGTTTACTATTTTATACTCTGCTCCTTCTTTATATATAACAGAGTTCTGATAAAGGCTTACTTCTTTATTATACCTGTCGGTATATGTAACAAAGCCAAGCTTAAATTTCAAATCATCAATCTCCTGTTCAGTAAATGACTGAGGGGTTTTGGCAAAGCCTACCAAGCCATCACTCCACACTGTATTAAGCCCTAAAATGGGAGAAAGGTGAGATGCCATTACATAAGTTACGCTGTTATAAACTTTAGCATCTTGTAAACTTAAATCATAGCTTTTACCCTTAATTTCTATAGTTAAATTTTTATCTGTTACCTTTGTTATCTTACCTCCTGAATTTTCAACCGTAAATCTTACGGGAACATAGCTTTTCTTTTTATACATAAAAGGTTTTGCTCCCGAATTTACAACTTTTCCGCCGGTATAAGCATATTCTGACTCAAGCGCAAAAAGCACCGTGATATCATCCTTCGGTGCTTTTGCAAACGCAGTGGTTTGTAATATTAAAATAATTGCCAAAATAAGCCATAGTTTTTTCATTTTCTATATACCTTTCAGTTTGCCTGTAATTTTATTTGCTATAAATGCCAGTAAAGTTCCGAGTGCTATGCCCGATAAAACATCTGTTGGGAAGTGAACATATAAATAAAGTCTTGAAAAAGCAATTAATGACGCAAGTAAAATTGCCCATTTCCCATACCTTTTATTGTTTAAATACATGCTTACCGCTGCCGCAAAGGATGCTGATGCATGACCCGACGGGAATGAAAAATCGGTTGGCGGTGCAATTAAAAGAATAATTTCTCTTAAATCAAAAGGCCTTGTTCTCATAACAACAGGCTTTATTAAAAGGTTGCAAAAGATTAAACTTAACAGCAAAGAAATTAAAACTGTTATTCCCATTTTTCTTGTTTTTTTGAATAAAAGCATTAAAAGTCCCGAAATTATCCAGATAATTCCGCCATTTCCCAAAGATGTTATTAAAGGCATTACAAAATCAAGAAAATCACATCTTAAGGTTTTAATAATGTCAAGTATGAAAAAATCAAGATTTGTTATCATAACTAATATACCAAAACTGTCTCTCCGAAAGATTTTAACATTACCTCTTCACCGTGAGGAATTAAGGCAGTTTCTCCTTTATTAAGAATTAATCCGTCAAGCTCTGCTTTACCATCTATACAAATAACTATAGCTAACCCCAAAATCACTTTTTTAAAATTACTTTTAAGTTTTTTTACTGTAAAAAATTCATTTTGGGTTAAAAGTTCTTCAAATTCATTTAATATTTTTAGCTCTTCTTTTTCTTTGGTAACTTTATTAAAGTTTAAATTTTCAAGTGCGTCTTTTATGTGAAGCTCTCTTAAATTACCATCTTTATCTTTTCTTAAAAAATCATAAAGGCGAAAAGTTGTATCAGAATTTTGCTGAATTTCCAAAATCGAAATTCCTTTTCCGATTGCGTGAACGGTTTTAGGTGTAATAAACACCGTATCGCCTTTTTTAACTTCAAATTTATTAAGGTTTTTTTCAATTTCGCCTGTATCCAGTGATTTTAATATTTCTTCTTTGGTTACATCTTTATTAAAGCCTTTTATTATATAAGAATTATCCTCTGCCTCTAAAATATGCCACATTTCGGCTTTACCTACAGGATGAACCTGAACCGACAAAGTGTCTTTAGCATCTATAAATTTTATAAGAAAGGGGAAGTCTTTTCTGTCTCCAATAATTTCTTTTTTATGGGTTTTTAAGACTTCGTTTAAAGATTTCCCTTTAAACTCTCCGTTTAAAATAATGCTTTTAAAATCTTCTCTTGCCGACACCTCATAGCTTTCACCCTGACAAGCCTTTTTTTCGCCCTTTAAAAAGTTTTTATAAAGTTTATCTCCACCCCAGAGGGTGTTTTTAATTTGAGGTTTTAAAAGCAAAACTTCCATTATTTTATACCTTTTAAAAACTCTACAGCCTTTTCAAGCTGAGTATCCTCTGTAACGGTTGCACCGTCCATTAAATTATTTATGCAGGTTTGAGTTGTAATATCGGCTACGCCATAAGGGTAAAGCCCGTTTACTTCCTGAAATGTTTTAACTGCCTGTGAAAGTGCTTCATCATAGTAGTTATCCATTGTACCTGAAAAATATTTTAAAACTTTTAATTTTTGCTTTATGGCCAAAACCTGCTCTGAGTCATCACCTATTTTGTATTTTTTATCAAAGGTAAAAGGCAAAAAGTCGTCTTCTTTTACTTCTCTTTCCCTGTTTAAAACCTTTATATCTGGAACTACGCCCTGTTTGTTAATTATGGTTCCGCTTGGTCCTACAAATTCTGCAACTGTTACTTTAATCCCGCCATACTGGTCAAGCCCTATAACAGATTGCATAGTACCTTTGCCATAAGTGGTTTCGCCTATGATTGTACCTTTTTTGTTGTCTTTTATTGCTACTGCAAAAATTTCTGCTGCAGATGCAGAAGAAGAATTCGTAAGCACCACTAAATCTCTTGGCTTATAATGATTATAAATGTTCTGATAAAGCTCTTCATTATCTTTTGAATGAACTACAAGCATTTTTGCTTTATCGGGCACTAAGTATGACACACAGTCAAGAGCTGATTCTGTAACACCGCCTGAATTAAATCTTACATCAACAATTAATTTTTTGATTGATAAATCATCAAACACTTTTAAGGCTTCGCCGAATTCTGTTCCTGTGTTTGAAGAAAAACTGCTTATGTAAATATAGCCAATGTTTCCGTCTAAAACTGTTGACGATACTGTCTGGTCCTTAATTTCATCACGAATAAGCGAAACATTAAATTCTCCGACACCGTCTCTTAAAATTTTAAGGTTTACTATTGTTCCTTTTTCACCCCTGATTTTCGAAACAGCAAAATCGGTATCTTCGTTTATTAAAGATATACCGTCAGCCGACAAAATTTTGTCTCCTGCCTGAAGTGATGCTTTTTTAGCAGGTGAATTTTCCATAACGCCTGTTATTACTATATACTCTTTCTCTCTTGAAAGGTATGCACCTATTCCTGCAAATGAAGATTCAACATAATTATAAAATTCGTCAAACTCTTCTTTTGTAAAATACTGGCTGTATTCGTCCATTGACTCCATAATTACATCCATTACTTTTTCGAAACCGTCAGGGTTTTCTTCTAAGTAAAGTTCAATAAAATTCTTTAAAAGTTCTTTGTTGTCAAGCCCGAAGTGATAGTATCTGTCTGCATAAGTTAAAACTGCATTTGCAACGCTTGTCTGCTCTTTTACATTTACTTCTTCTGCAAAAACATTTACTGAAAATATTAAAATTACAGCAAGTATTAGGGCAGTGATTTTAGTAAATCTTTTCATTTGTCTTTCAGTCCTTTCGGTTAATTATCCACAAGTTGTACCCTGTAACATCTTTCAACGCTGTCTTGTGATTTTTTAACTGTAAAAAGATAAATCTGTTTATCTATATATTTCTCGTTAAGCTCATCTGGGCTTATCAATTTTGTTTTGTGAAAAATCTCAACATCCTTAAAATAAGGAACTTCTGTTAATTTTCCGTCATTTTCTACAACTATTGTTCTGTCTTTCGGGTCAGCAATATAAAGCTTACCAGAATAAACACTTGAATCTAAATATCCGTCATAATTTACATTTATTGTTTCATTGTCATTATTCTTAATAACAACTGCTTTTACTTCACCGTCTTTAATATATGCATTTACAAAACTTGATTTTGTAATTGCTGTGCTATCTGACGGAAGCGAATGCTGTTTTATAACAGGAAAGTCCCTGTATATAAGTTTTCTGTTTTCAGTGTAGTCAACCTCTTCACCATTTAACAAATACTCTCTTTGAGCAACAAGACAGTTTTCCCCAACTTTGTATGAAGTGCTGTCCAAAAGATTTGTTTCTGTGTTTTGGGTTTCTCTTATAACATCGTCTACCATGCCTGAGACTATGGTGTATCTGCTTTGTGGCGCCCATATAGGTAAAGCGTTATAAATAATCTGCGCCAATTGCTCTCTTGTTATGTTGCCGAACGGATTTAAATATTCTCCGCTCCCTGAAATTATACCAAGCTTTAGAGCTGTTTCAAAATACATTTTGCTTACTTCGTCAATTTCTTTGTAATCTGCAAAATCTGTAATTAAATTTTCTTTTTGGGCAACTGTAAGGTCAAGTGCTTTTACCATCCATATAACAAAGGTTGCTCTTGTAATTGGTTTTTCTTTTGAAAAAAGACAGTCATTATTAGGATAGTTTATATCCATGGCAGACATAAACTCATCAATATTTATGAGCTTTTTATCAACCGCCATTCTCATATAACCGTCTGCCCATCTGTCAATATTGTTATAAAGATTAGGGTTTTGCTCTCTTTGATTTGCTACCGAGTTATACATTTTTGCGCAATCATCTTCAAGACCTGCACACCTTAAAACAACAGCGAGTGCTTCTGCAGCAGTAACCGTGTCATAAGGATTAAACAAGTTATATGAACCTTTCATAATTCCAAGTGCCGAAACTGTAAACACAGCGTCATTTGACCAATGGTCAGCAGGAAGATAGGAAATGTCCTGATATGTAATGGTACTTAATTTGTCATAAAACTTGTTTTCACCCAAATATTCTGCCCCAAAAGCAGAAAAAGCTGACAAAACTATTAAATTTGTAAGTATAATGCTTATTATTTTCTTCAAATTGTGCCTCCTACAAAGGTTTTACCGTAATTTTAACTGTATTTGATACTTCTTCGGTATTCCCCATACTAAGTTCATATTTTATTAAAAGCTCTCCGCCATTTTCGGTTAAACCGTTTTTAAGCTTATTTGTTATAACCCTCATATTAAAATCGCCAAAAGGTGTGTGATAGTTACTTACATAGTTTCTGCCCGGCTCAAAAATCATCATGGTTTTAACCTTGTTTTCCCTTATTAAAACCGCCTCGTTTTCTTTTATGCCGAGTGTTACTTTTGTTTCACCGTCAGGCCCTATTTCTTTATACTTTATAAGGGTTTTTTCCTTAGAGTATGTATACTCACCCTCGCTTATTAATTCAATATCATCACAGCTTTGTTCAATTTTCTGTGTGTTTTTTACTGTTATCAAAGCGTTTATCATTTTAAACTCCTAAAAATTCTCAATTAAAACCTTTTCTATTTTATCTACCTTTGAATTTAAGAAAAGTTCTGCAGTTTTTATAAAATCTTCACCTGAGTCGGATGTGAAAAACTTAATTTCACCATTTTGGTTTTCTGATAAAAGATTTTGTTTTAAAAGATGCTCTTTTGCATAAAGTGCTGCTTCTTTCCCTGCATCTATTAATGTAACCTCTTCACCCATTATATCTTTTATAACATTATAGAGCAATGGATAATGTGTACAGCCCAGGATTAAAGTGTCAACCTTAGCATCTTTTACCACTTTTAAATATTCTTTTGCAATTAAATATGTTGCCTCATGCTCTAAATATCCGTTTTCAACAAGCGGAACAAAAAGTGTGCATGGGGAAGAGAAAATTTTCGCATCAGGCATAAGCTCTTTTATAGCCTTTTCATAAGACTTACTTTTAATTGTGCCCGAAGTTCCAAGTATGCCGATTTTTTTGTTTTTGGTGCTCTCTACTGCCTTCTTAGCAGTTGGCTCTACCACGCCTATAACAGGAATTTCACTTTTTTCAATTTCAGGAAGCGCAACGCTTGAAGCTGTTCCACAGGCGCAAATTATGGCCTTTGGTGAAAAGCTTTTTAAAAAAGCAATATCCTGCTTTGTGTATTTTATTATTGTTTCTTTTGAACGGGTACCGTAAGGCACTCTGCCTGTGTCGCCAAAATATATAATATCTTCGCCAGGTAAAAGCTTAACAAGCTCTTTTACTGCTGTTAAGCCGCCAAGTCCCGAATCAAAAACTCCGATAGGTTTAGTATTCATTTTCCCTCCGAATTATTTTATGTAGGCACTGATTGCATATTCAATCAATTTGTCTACAAGTAAAGTTCCCTCTATTCCTGATTTTTCCATAAGCATTGGATACATACTTATTCCGGTAAAGCCGGGTATTGTGTTTATTTCGTTTAAGTACATCTTACCCGTTTGTTTATGAACAAAAAAGTCAACCCTTGACATGCCTGAAAGACCTAATGCTTTATATGCTTTAACTGCAATTTCTTTAAGTTTGTCTTCATTTTCTTTAGTTAAAAGTGCAGGAATTAAAAGCTTTGATTCTACTTTGTATTTAGCCTCAAAATCATAAAACTCTTTTCCTGGGATTATTTCGCCGGGTACTGACGCAAGTGGTTCTTCATTTCCCAAAACTGCACATTCTATTTCTCTTCCGTCAATAAATTCTTCAACTAAAATTTTGCTGTCAACTTCTGCTGCGTTTAATAAATGCTCTATTAACTCTTCGCTGTTGTGCGACTTTCCTATCCCAACTGATGAACCTGCATTTGCAGGTTTAATAAATACAGGGTATGCAAATTTTTCTTCAACCTTTTTTATTACGCTTTCTTTGTCATTTAGTTCATCTTTTGTAACTGTGAGCCAGTCAGCCTGGTCTATCCCATAGTGCTTAAACATAATTTTAGTTGTGGTCTTATCCATGCAAATTGCAGACGATAACATATCAGGACCAACACATGGAGTGTTTGACAATCTGCAAAGCCCCTGAATTGTTCCGTCTTCCCCGCAAACCCCGTGCAAAACAGGAAATACAACATCAACCCTTTTGTATGTAACCTTTCCGTTTTCTTCTATTACAAGACCCACAGATGTATCAGGCGAAAGGTATGCTTTTTTTAAAGACTTATTTTCCCAGCTTCCGTCTTTTATATTTTCGAGGTCTCCCTCATATAAAAACCACTGGCCAAGCTTTGTTATTCCTACCATTGTTACATCATATTTGTTTTTATCTAAAAGTTTAATTACATTTGACGCTGAAATGTTTGAAATATCATGTTCTGACGACTGTCCGCCAAATAAAACCAATACATTTATTTTTTCCATTTATTAAATTAACCCTCACTTTTACATACATATTCCATATTAACATATTTACTTAATTATTCTATACTATATGAGCCAAAATTTCAACCTTTTAACAAATTTTTTATTGTAATTACACACATTTTACATTATAATATACTTATATTATATTGGAGGTGCTTTTTAAAATGGGATTGTTTGGATTTGGCAACTACGAAAGAGAAGGAAGAGGAGTTAGAAAAGACGAAAAAAGAAAAAAAGGTCTTGCACTTTATTTTGAACTTTTGGGAAGAAAATTCGGCTCTTATGTTAAATTAAATATTACATATCTTGTAACCTTAACACCTTCATTTTTAATACTTCATTTTTTGTGCTACTATCTTTCGGCAGAACTTCTTGCGCGTGATGAGGCTTTTGGCATTCTTCCCTTTATTTTATCTGCGGTTTTAACAGTAGCCTTTAGCTTAAGCCCGTTTTCATCAGGCTATTATTATATTTTAAGAAATTATTCGGAGGAACGCCACTCCTGGCTTTTTTCAGACTTTGCAGAACAGTTTAGAAAAAACCAGAAGCAAAGCATAATTACTTTTTTAATTGACTTTTTCGTTGTAGTTTTTTCTTTGTTTTTAATAAGAGTTTATTTAATAAGCTACTTTACAATTTCAAAATGGATTTTAGTTCCCTTTATAGTGCTTTTAATCTTTTTAATAACATATAAAAACTCTGTAACTTATCGATGGACTTCTATTGTAACATTAGACCTTCCTTTAAAAACAATTTACAAAAATTCGCTTTTACTCACTTTAGGTGAACTCGGTGCAACAATTAAATATATGATAGCCGAAGTTTTGTATCTTTTAGTTTTCGGATTTTTGTTTTATAATTTTGACATTTTTGCACTCATTGTATTTTTGCTTGTCGGTATTTCAGGGTTTGGTCTTATACAGCAAATAAACTTTTTTGACAAGTTTAAAAAGTACTTCTTAGATGGTAAATCCATAAATGAGGTTTTAGACGATTTGGCAGAAGAAAACAAAGCTAAAAAGGAAGAAATTTTTGGCACAAAAAAAGCTGACGATTAGTCAGCTTTTTTTATTTTAAAGGTCTTGGTGTATCTATCAGTTCTGCAATATAATCAAGTGATACATTATAAATTTTAGCAAGTTTAATTACAACCCCAAAAGGTATTTCTCTTTTACCCTGTTCATAGTTTGTATAGGTTGTTTTATGCATCTTTAACATCTCAATTAACTGGTTTTGTGTTAAATCATTATCTTCTCTTAAATCTCTTAATCTTCTATAATATGCCATACTTTCTCCCCCAAATATTTATCTTATATTGACATATTACATCAAATGTTGTATAATGTGTTTAAAAATACATCGCTTGTTGTATTTTTAAAGGGTTGCAACACGCAAAAGGAGCTGTAAAAATATTTTTACAGCTCCTTTTCTATGGGATATGAAAAATTGTTCAGAATGGAAAAACAAAGCCGCAAGGGTTACCCGAAGGCGTATATAGATACGCCGAGTGGTGAAGTTTTTTCATAATAAAAAGCACTGCTACTCAGCAATGCTTTTTATGTTCTGGACTATTTTTACATCCCTTTAGCTACTAATTAACAGAGACTATCTTTATTATATATAAAAGCCTCAAACGCATTAATTACGCTTTCTGTACGTTAGAAGCCTGTGGTCCTTTAGCACCGTCGCTTACTTCGAAAGTAACTTCCATACCTTCTTCAAGTGTTTTGTAACCGTCCATAACGATTGCTGAGAAATGAACGAATACATCTGTTCCGTCTTCACTTTCGATAAAGCCGTAACCTTTTTCTGCATTAAACCATTTTACTTTACCTTTAACCATCTTGTTACCATTCCTTTCGTTAAGCTATATGCTTAACCTTTGATTGTCGTATCTTCTACGCAAGTTGATAATAGCATAATAAGCCTTTAATGTCAAGGAGTTATTGCAAATATTTTACTATTTTTGACAAAATTTTTAGACAAAAAACCTCCGCATTTTTGCGGAGGTTTTAGTTTAAAAATTATTAGTCTTCTTTAATTTTAGCCTGTGCTGCTGCGAGTCTTGCAATCGGTACTCTAAATGGTGAGCATGATACATAGTCAAGACCGATCTGGTGGCAGAATTCTACTGATACAGGGTCGCCGCCGTGTTCACCGCAGATACCGCAGTGCATTGTAGGACGAGCTTCTTTACCCATCTTAACTGCCATTTCCATAAGCTTACCTACACCTGTCTGGTCAAGTTTAGCAAATGGGTCATTTTCAAAGATTTTTGCATCATA
>JAZSNJ010000099.1:0-3772 GCA_045536355.1 Clostridia bacterium
TATCAATAGTTTTTGGAATACCGATAACATTAACACCTTTACGGGCAAAATCTCTTCCTGATGTTAAAGTTCCGTCTCCACCTAAGATTAATATTGCATCAATGTTTTCTTCTTTAAGATTTTTAACAGCAACATCAGATACATCATGATATTTAATGTTTCCGTCTTCATCTCTTACAATCTGGTCATTTTCATCTCTAACAGGATATTTAAAAAGGTTGTCCTTATTTGAAGAGTTAAGGATTGTGCCACCTACATTTAAAATTTCCTGAACTTTATCAAGTGTTAAAGGAACAAATGATTTATGATAAAGACCGTGATATCCGTTTTTAATTCCTACAACTTCTAAATTGTATTTTTCAATAGCAGTTTTAACAACAGCACGAATTACAGGATTAAGACCGGGACAGTCTCCGCCACCTGTCATAATACCTATTTTTCTAATGTCAGCCATCTATATACCTCCAAAGTTTTAATTGCTTAAATTTAGTCCTAATTATTTTACAATATTTTACAGAAAAAAGCAATACCTAAAACATATTTTTTCATATTTATTTTTTTCTAAACAAAAATCTCTAAAAACTTGATTTAAGTGAGGTTTTTCTGTATAATAATATGTAATTGGAAAGGTGAATCTATAATGCTCAAAAAGAACGAGATTTATAAAAGTAAAATATTGAGATATGGCGCATTTGGTGAGGGTATTGCAGAAATTGATAATCTTCCTGTTTTTATTCCTTATGCTATGGAAGATGAAACTGTGGAATTTAAAATAGTTAAAGTTTTAAAGACCCACGCTTTTGGTAAGCTTTTAAATGTTATAAATCCATCCTCTGGCAGAAAAGACCCAGTATGTCCTGTGTTTAACCGCTGTGGTGGTTGTAATTATCTTCATATAGATTATGATAAGCAACTTACCATTAAGAAAAATCATGTAACAGGGTGTATGAAAAAATATGCAAATGCCAATATTTTAGTTCATGATGTAATTGGTGCTGATAATATTTATAATTACAGAAACAAAGCGCAGTATCCTGTTAAAGATGGTTTAATTGGTTTTTATGCACAAAGAACACATGATATTATTCCAATGGATATGTGTTATATGCAAAACACACTTGACGAAAAAATAATCAAAACAGTTAAAAATTTTGTTATTAAAAATAATGCTCCTATTAAACATTTATATACAAGATACGGCGATAATGAATGTATGATTGTTCTGGTGTCATCAAAAGATAAAATTACAGGGGCAGATGCACTCATAAAAGAATTAATTAAGCTTTCAGATAAGATTGTTTCCATAATTTTAAATGTTAATCCAAAAGATACAAATGTTATATTGGGAACTAAAAATACAACTTTATGGGGTAAGGATAAAATTAATGCTAAAATCGGAAACATAAGGTTTGAAATTTCTCCTAATTCATTTTTCCAGATTAATGGGAAGCAAACAGAAAAACTTTACAGTAAAGCAAAAGAACTAGCAGATTTTTCAATAAATGATAACATTTTGGATTTATATTGTGGAATTGGCTCTATAGGTCTTTATATGGCAGACAGTGTAAAAAGCGTAACAGGTGTTGAAATAGTGCCTCAGGCAATAGAAGATGCTAAAAAGAACGCAAAATTAAATAATATAAATAATGCTTTGTTTTATTGTGGCGAAGCAGAAACCATCTTGCCAGAACTTGTTAAAAATAATAAGTTTGACTGTGCAATAGTTGACCCGCCAAGAAAAGGCTTGGATGAAAAGCTCATAAACTGTTTAAATGAGTTAGAACTTGATAAAATAATTTACATCTCCTGCAATCCTGCAACTCTTGCAAGAGACATTAAACTTTTGTCAGAAAAGTACAAAGCAGAAGAAATATATCCCGTAGATATGTTCCCAAACACACTTCACATAGAATGTGTAGTTAAACTTACTTCTTTATCATAGTATTTTACAGAGGTGAAATAAATTGAAAGCAATAGTAGTTTATAAATCAAAATATGGTTCAACAAAAGCGTATGCAGAGTGGATTAAAGATGAACTTTGTTGTGATATAATAGAGCATAAGGAGATTAATGTTAAAAAGTTAAAAGAATACGATACCATCATATACGGTGGGGGACTTTATGCTGAAGTAATTAATGGGGTAAGTTTAATAACAAAAAACTTCGACGAATTAAAAGATAAAGAATTGATTGTTTTTACAACTGGAATTACTCCACTAGATTTAAGAGATTATTATGATAAACTTGTGTTAAATAAAAACTTTAAACCTTATATGCAAGGTAAAATCAAAGTATATAATTTTTTAGGTAAAATGAAATCAAATGAACTTTCAAAAGTGCATCTTGCAGCATTAAAGACTCTTAAAAAAATAATGGGGTCGAAAGAAAATCCAACAGAGATGGAAAAACTTTTGATTAACCTTTGCGATATTGATGATGATTTAACTGACAAATCACAGATAAAAGAGTTAATTGATAATGTGAAAGCCAAAAACTCTTGCAAATAAAAAGATATTTTGTTACAATAAATAAGACAAAATTGCTTGGAGGTAAATATGTCTCAAAGACAAGATAAAATAAGAAATTTCAGTATAATAGCACATATAGACCATGGTAAATCCACACTGGCGGACAGGCTTTTGGAATATACCGGCTCTTTAACTGCCCGTGAAATGGAAGAACAGATTTTAGATAATATGGATCTTGAAAAAGAAAGAGGAATTACTATTAAGGCTCGTGCAGTCCGCCTTAAGTATAAAGCTAAAGACGGAGAAGAATATATTTTAAATTTAATTGATACTCCGGGACATGTTGACTTTAATTACGAAGTTTCAAGAAGTTTGGCAGCGTGTGAAGGAGCAATTTTAATAGTAGATGCAGCACAGGGGATTGAGGCACAAACACTGGCTAACACATATTTAGCACTCGATAATGATTTGGAAATTGTTCCTGTTATAAATAAAATTGATTTGCCAAGTGCAAGACCTGACGATGTGAAAAATGAAATTGAAGATATTATTGGTATTGAAGCACAGGAAGCACCGCTCATTTCGGCTAAAAACGGAATCGGTATTGGTGATGTTTTAGAAGAAATAGTAAATAAAGTACCTGCTCCAAACGGTGATGAAAACGCTCCGTTAAAGGCACTTATTTTTGATTCTTATTATGATGCATATAAAGGTGTAATTGTTTATTTAAGAGTAATACAAGGCTCTATTAAAAAAGGAATGAAAATTCGCTTTATGGCAACAGGAAGCGAATTTGAGGTAGTTGAAGCAGGATATTTGCATCCAAACGGAAACACTCCGTCAGGTGAAGTTTTGTGTGGAGAAGTAGGGTATATTACAGCATCAATTAAAAATGTAAAAGACACTCAGGTTGGTGATACGGTAACTGATGCATTAAATCCGGCAAATGAGCCACTTTCGGGGTATAAGCAGGTTAATCCTATGGTTTATTGCGGTATCTACCCTGCAGATGGTTCAAAATACGGTGATTTAAGAGACGCTTTGGAAAAGCTTCAGTTAAACGATGCATCACTTCATTTTGAGGCAGAAACATCAATTGCATTGGGTTTTGGTTTCAGGTGTGGATTTTTAGGTTTATTACACATGGAAATTATCCAAGAAAGAATTGAAAGAGAATTTAATATTGATATTGTAACAACTGCACCATCGGTTATTTATAAAATAAACAAAACCAATGGCGAGGTTATGATGCTTGATAATCCTACCAATATGCCAAATCCTACTGAAATAGACACTATGGAAGA
>JAZSNJ010000182.1:0-9904 GCA_045536355.1 Clostridia bacterium
TTGGCCTCCGACTTGGCTGATAATTTAGCCAGAAATATTGTTTCAGATTTATCGGGAAGGTGATTTTTTGCTAACAGCATTAGTATCTGTTATTGTGTTCGGCATTTTAATTGGTGTTCACGAAGCAGGACATTTGATTGCAGCAAAACTTAATAATATAAAAGTTCATGAATTTGCAATAGGAATGGGACCAAAGATTGTTTCATTTTCTACAAAGGAAACTAAGTATTCATTAAGACTATTGCCTATCGGAGGATATTGCAAAATAGAAGGTGAAGATGAAGAGTCAACCGATGAAAGAGCACTTTGTAATAAAGCACCCTGGCAAAAATTTATTGTAATAGTTTCGGGTGCTCTTATGAACTTGGTTCTGGCCTTCGTAGCTTTGCTTATTTTACTTGGTGCAGGAAAGGAAATATATATCCCTAAAGTTGGAAGTGTAATTCCTGACACAAGTGCTTATGAGCAAGGTTTAATGAAAGGCGATGAGATAGTAAAACTTAATAATACAAATATTAATATTCAAAGCGACATTACATTTTTTATGTCAAGAAACGGTGAAAAACCTATTGAAATGACTGTAAAGAGAAATAATGAATTAATTAAACTTAATGTTACACCTTATACAGATGATGGTGTAAGTTATATTGGCTTTTATCCTGAAATAGTAAAAAACAATTTATACCATACAGTTACCCAAGCTTTTTATACAGAAATTTTTGTTGCTAAAGTTGTAATTGTATCTTTGCTTGAACTATTTACCGGGGGTGTTTCTTTTTCTGAAGCATCAGGACCTGTGGGGATAGTTTCTGAAATCGGCAAGGCAGCCCGAATGGGTATATATAACATTATTTATTTACTTGCATTGATATCGGTTAATTTAGGACTTTTTAATTTACTTCCATTTCCTGCGTTAGATGGAGGCAGAGCAGTTTTTTGTATATATGAAATGATTACTAAAAAGAAAGTTTCTGCTACAGTAGAAAGCTATGTTCATGCTATTGGTTTTTTAATCTTAATCGGACTAATGATATATGTAACATTCAATGATGTTTTTAAGTTGTTTGTGGGGTGAATTTTATGACAAAAACTGTAAATGTAGGTGGTGTTTTAATAGGCGGTGGAAATAAAATTGCTATTCAGTCTATGACCACTACAAAAGCAGCAGATGTTTTAAATACAGTTAATCAAATTAATGAACTTGAAAAAGCAGGGTGTGAAATTGTAAGAGTTACAGTTCCTGATTTGGAAAGTGCAAAAGCAATTGATAAAATTAAAGAACAAATCAATATTCCGCTTGTTGCGGATATACATTTTGATTATAAACTTGCACTGGAATGTATAGACAGAGGGGTAGACAAAGTAAGAATTAATCCCGGAAATATAGGATTAAAAGAAAATGTGAAAAAAGTAGCTAAATCTGCCAACAACAAGAACATACCAATCAGAATTGGCGTTAACAGTGGTTCTGTAGACAAAAAACTTTTAGAAAAATACGGTGGTCCTACTGTAGATGCTATGGTTGAAAGCGCCCTATCAGAAATTAAAGTTTTTGAAGAATGTGATTTTAACAATATTGTTTTATCTTTAAAAGCATCTGATGTTTTAAAAACAGTTGAGGCTTACAGAAAAATCTCACAGCTCACTTCATATCCTTTGCATATTGGTGTTACCGAAGCGGGTTCTGAATATTCAGGTTTAGTAAAATCTTCGGTTGGGCTGGGAAGTCTCATATTAGACGGAATAGGCGACACATTAAGAGTATCCCTTACAGCTGACCCTGTTAAAGAAATTTACGCTGCAAAAGAAATTTTAAAAGCCTGTGGAAAACTTGACGAAGGAGTAAGCATAGTTTCTTGTCCCACATGCGGAAGGTGTAGTTATAATTTAATTGAGATTGTAAATGAATTGGAACAAAAAGTAAAAAACATAAATAAAAATGTTAAAGTTGCAGTTATGGGGTGTGTAGTAAATGGCCCCGGTGAGGCAAAAGATGCCTCTTTTGGTGTTGCCGGAGGGAAAGATGAATGTATCTTTTTCAAAAACGGTGAACTTATAAAAAAAATCCCTTATGACAAAGTGGTTGAAGAACTTATAAAGGAAATTAATAACTATTAAGAAAGGCAAAATACATATGAATTTTTTGGAAATTTTTAAGGATGTAAATGTTACTCCGGTAATGCTCATAACTAAAGTAACAAATGTAAAATTAAAACCTGCCACAAATACAATGCAGGTTTATTTTACTGTGCCTTATGAACTTTCAGATATAGAAAAAAATGAGCTTTCTGATGCAATTAAAAAGGCATACGGTGTAAATGATGTAGATGCAATCTATACTGTAAATGCACCCGAAACTAAATCTCAAAAGAAACAGTCTAAAGTAAAAGAAACTGAACCAGTGGCTGATGACGGCGTTACCATTAAGGGAAAACCTATTAAAAAAACAAATTACGAAAAAATAGTAAATGTTGACCAGTATTCAGGTTTTTGCTTAGTAAAAGGGAAAGTAATTACTGTTGCTGATCCAAGACAAACCAAGACAGGTAAAACAATATTTAAGTTTGATTTAACCGACAACACTTCTTCAATTACCTGTAAATGTTTTTTAGAAGAAAAAGAAGCTGATAAAGTATTAGGCTCTGTTAAATCAGGTATGTATGTAATTGTAGAGGGAAGAGCGCAGTACGATACTTTTGATAATGAAGTTGTAATTATGGCATCTAACATTGCAAAGTCAGATGCCCCTAAATATCACGATGATTACCCTGAAAAGAGAGTAGAACTCCATCTTCATACAAAAATGAGTATGATGGATAGTGTTTTGGATATAGAAAAAGCAGTAGAAAGAGCAGCAGCATGGGGACAAAAAGCTATAGCTGTAACTGATCATGGTGTTGTTCAGTCTTTCCCTGATGCACTAGATGCAGGTAAAAAATACGCTGTAAAGATAATTTATGGCGTTGAATGTTATTTGATTGATGATGCCTCAAAAGCTGTTACTGGCACTAAAAATATGCCTTTAAATGGCTCTTTTGTTGCATTTGACATTGAAACAACCGGTCTTAGCCCACTGACATCTTCGATAATTGAAATCGGTGCAGTGAAAATTGTTGATGGTCAAGTAGTAGATTCATTCAACGAATTAATCGACCCTGGCTTTGCTTTAGGTTCACAAACAACTGAACTTACTGGCATAACAACAGATATGGTTTCTGGAAAACCAAAAATCTCCGAAGTTTTACCAAGATTTTTAGATTTTGTCGGAGACTTACCTTTGATTGCTCATAATGCAGATTTTGATTACAGTTTTATAAGGAAAAACTGTGAAGAATTAAATTTAGAATTTAATAATACATATATTGATACATTAGCAATGGCAAAAAGTGTTTATACTGACCTTAAAAAGTATAAATTAGATACTTTGGCTAAAATGCTCAAAATTAATATGGGAACACATCACAGAGCAAGTGATGATGCAAACACCTGTGCCTTTATTTTCTTAAAGATGATAGACTTATTAAAAGACAAAGGCGTCAATGATATATCAGAACTTAATGCTTACTTTGGTGATTTTGATTATAAAAAATCGAACACATATCATGCTATTATTTTAGTAAAAAATCAAACCGGTATGAAAAATCTTTATAAGATTATTTCAGAATCACATTTAAACTATTTTTACAAAACCCCAAGGGTGCCAAGAAAAATTCTTGATAAATATAGAGAAGGTCTTATTTTAGGTTCTGCCTGTGAGGCAGGTGAGCTTTTTAATGCTGTTGTTTCGGGTAAATCTTATGATGAACTTTTAAATATTGCCAAATACTATGATTATCTTGAAATTCAACCAATTGGAAATAACAGATTTATGCTTGACGAGGGCACTGTATCATCTGTAGAACAGTTGCAGGAATTTAATAAAATAATTATAAGTCTTGCAAAAAAACTGGATAAGCCTTATGTGGCTACTTGTGATGCTCACTTTTTGGATCCTGAAGACAGTATATACAGGGCAATTATTCAGGCAGGTCAGGGATATAAGGATGCGGATAATCAGGCTCCTTTATATTTCAGAAGCACCACACAGATGCTTAATGAATTTAACTATCTCGATGAAGAAACAAAAATTAACGCTGTAATTAAAAACACTAATTTAATTTCTGATATGATTGATGACGATTTGGCACCAATTCCAAAAAAACAATATGCACCAAGAATTGATGGTGCTGAAGAAGATGTAAAACGAATTTCTTATGAAACTGCAAACCAGATTTATGGAGACAGATTACCGCAGTTCGTTATTGACAGAATGAACAAGGAGCTTGACTCTATAATTAATAACGGATTTTCGGTTATGTATGTTATAGCGCAAAGACTTGTTTGGAAATCAAACGAAGATGGTTATCTTGTAGGATCAAGAGGTTCAGTTGGTTCTTCATTTATTGCTTTTTTAATGAAAATTACAGAGGTTAATGCACTCCCACCACACTATGTTTGTCCAAAGTGCAAGTTTAATGAATTCTTCACCAAAGGTGAATATGCATCGGGTATGGATCTTCCTGACAAAGTTTGCCCTGAATGTGGACATCCTTTAAACAAAGACGGACACGACATACCTTTTGAAACATTTTTAGGATTTCACGGTGAAAAAGACCCTGATATTGACCTTAACTTTTCAGGTGAATATCAGTCAAGAGCACATAAATATACAGAAGAAATATTTGGGCATGACCATGTGTTTAAAGCAGGAACCATTTCAACTTTGGCTGATAAAACTGCATACGGATATGTTGTAAATTATTTGGAAGAAAGAAATATTAAGGCATCTAATGCCGAAAAGAACAGATTAACTTTAGGTTGTGCCGGGGTTAAGAAAACCACAGGTCAGCATCCGGGTGGTATGGTTGTTGTACCTGATGATATGGATATTTATGATTTTTGTCCTATTCACAGACCTGCTGACAAAGATGAAGCTGACTTTATTACAACTCATTTCGATTACAGTAAAATGAAAGGTACACTTTTAAAGTTTGACGAGCTTGGCCACGATGACCCTACAGTTTTAAAAATGCTTGGGGACTTAACAGGGGTTGATGTAACTAAAATTCCGCTTGATGATAAAGAGGTTATGAGCCTTTTTAATTCAAATGATATTTTAAAATATAAAGAAGAATATCTTAAGGGTGAACATTGTCTTGATAAAGTTGGAACCTACGGAGTACCTGAATTTGGTACACAGTTTGTAAGGCAGATGTTAATAGACACAAAGCCTACAACTTTTAGTGAACTTGTCCGTATTTCAGGTTTATCGCATGGTACAAATGTATGGCTTGGTAACGCAAAAGATTTGGTGGATCAAAAAGTTGCTACATTAAGAGATGTAATTTGTACAAGAGACGATATTATGGTAAACCTTATGCACTGGGGACTTGACTCTAAAGATGCATTTGACATAATGGAGTTTACCCGAAAAGGTAAGTTTAAACAACATCAGGATTTGATACCTGTTATGGAAGAGCATGGTGTTCCAAAATGGTATATAGACTCTTGTATAAAAATAAGTTATATGTTCCCTAAAGCTCATGCAGCAGCTTATGTAACAATGGCATACAGGATTGCGTGGTTTAAGGTTAATAATCCTTTGGCGTTTTATATTACTTACTATACTGTAAGAGCAGATGTGTTTGATGCAACAATAATGACAAAAGGTATAGAAAGAACAAGAGAAGAAATTAGAGCGCTTAAAAACACAGAGGGAAAACTCTCAGTAAAAGATCAGAATGTTCTTACAATTTTAGAAGTTGTTAATGAAATGTATTCAAGAGGTTATGAATTTGCTCCAGTTGATCTTTATAAATCTGACGCCATAAAATTCTTGCCGACTGATGACGGTAAAATTTTACCACCGCTTTCTTCTTTAGGTGGTCTTGGTGAAAATGCTGCAAAAGCAATAGCTGATGCTAGAAAAGACGGAGAGTTTATGTCAGTTGAAGATTTAAGATTAAGAACAGGTGCAAATAAAACGGCAATTGAAGTATTAAGAAATGAAGGCTGTCTTTCAGGGCTTGATGAAACTGCACAAATGACATTTTTTAATTTATAATAGAATATAATTGGAATGTTTTGCATAAATATATTATATAACAAATTGACGCAGGGGGATATTTATGGAAAACATACTAAACAACAATGAAGTTACAGTAGAAGGTGAAGTTGTAACCGAGCCTGAATTCAGCCATGAAATTTATGGTGAAATATTTAAAAAATTTAATTTAAAGGTCCCAAGACTCAGTGAAAATTGCGATAATATAATTATTACTATTTCAGAAAGATTGTTGTTAGGATTTATGCCGGAAATAGGCGAACAGGTTAAAATAACGGGACAATTCCGTTCTTATAACAATTATCAGGAGACAGGTAATAAACTTGTGCTTACTGTCTTTGCAAGAGAAATTGAATATATTGATGAGCCATCGGGTACACCAAATAAAATATATTTAAACGGGTATGTTTGCAAAGAACCTGTTTACAGGGTAACACCATTTGGCAGAGAGATTGCAGATATACTTTTAGCAGTAAACCGTCAATATGGCAAATCAGATTATATCCCTTGTATAACATGGGGAAGAAACGCAAAATTTTCTTCTGAGCTTAAAGTCGGTACCAATATTAAAATATGGGGCAGAATTCAAAGCAGAATATATAAAAAGAAGATTGATGAAGATGAGTTTGAAGAAAGAACTGCCTTTGAAATATCTGTTTCGAAATTAGAGGTAGTTAAATCAAAAGTTGAACTTGAAGTATAAAAAATAGAGTGTAAAAACCTTGGTTTTTACACTCGTTTTATTTTTAAACATTAAATCTGAATAAAATTATGTCTCCGTCTTTAACTATATAATCCTTGCCTTCTGAACGAACCAACCCTTTATCACGAGCAGCAGCATAAGTTTCAGATGCTATTAAATCATCGTATGCAACAACCTCTGCTCTAATAAAACCTCTTTCAAAATCTGTGTGAATTTTCCCTGCCGCCTGAGGTGCCTTTGTTCCTTTTGTAATTGTCCAGGCTCTTGTCTCATCAGCACCTGATGTTAAATAGCTTATAAGACCTAAAAGCTCATAACTTTTTTTGATAAGTCTGTCAAGACCTGACTGATCTAAATTAAGTTCTTGTAAAAACATTTCTTTTTCATCAGCTTCAAGTGTTGAAATATCTTCTTCAATTTTTGCTGAAATCGGAAGGATTTCTGCACCTTCAGATTTAGCAATTTCAGAAAGTTTTTTAACCATGTCATTATTTTCAATACCATTTACGAAATCATCTTCGGATACATTTGCTGCATAGATAACAGGTTTAGCGGTAAGTAATGTGTATTCTTTTACAAGTTTTTTCTCTTCGTCAGAAAATTCTATTGTTCTCGCACTTTTACCACTTTCTAGAACAGCTTTTATTCTTTCAAGAAGTTCTATTTCACCCAAATATTTTTTCTCGCCTGATTTTGACATTTTCTTTGCCTTATCAAGCCTTTTTTCAACTACTTCAAGATCAGCAAAAACAAGTTCCAAATTAATGGTTTCAACATCACGCATTGCGTCAACACTACCATCAACATGAATGATATTGGTATCTTCAAAGCAACGCACTACATGAATTATAGCGTCAACTTCTCTTATGTGTGATAAAAATTTATTTCCAAGACCTTCACCACGACTTGCACCTTTAACTAATCCTGCAATATCAACAAACTCAATTGATGCAGGAATTGTCCTTGCAGAATTGTACATTTTGGTTAAAACTTCAAGCCTTTCGTCGGGAACATCAACAACACCAACATTTGGCTCAATGGTACAAAAAGGATAGTTCGCAGATTGAGCACCAGCTTTGGTTATTGCATTAAAAAGGGTACTTTTTCCAACATTGGGCAAACCCACTATACCTAATTTCATTTTATTCACTCTTTCGTATTAATTATTTGTCAAAAACTTTATTAAATTATACTATAAATTTTGCTATTGTGCAATACTTAAATTTATAGTATAATCTAAATATATAACTAGAATGAAAGGTGAAAACACATGTTTTACAAAGGAAAGGTATTAGTTTCGGTAAATGATTCAGCTATTTACAACACTATTAAAAACAATTTGCTGAAAATTAATTTTGAAACAATTAAAACTTCAAAAGTAAAAAATGCTATTGAATGTTTTCACAAAGAAGCACCATCATTGGTTATTACAGACACAGAGTTTCCTGATGGGGAGGGACTTGACCTTATTAAAGAAATCATACGGACAAGCAATATACCTGTAATAGTTGTGTCAATTGATGATAATACTTTTACAAAAACATTATATCTTGAAATGGGTGCTGACGATTATATTGTATATCCTTTTGACAACAATGAATTTAACGCAAGAATAAAAGCGGTAAACAGAAGATATTATAATAAAAATGGGTATGATTCTGAACTGGTATTTAAAGGTATGTCTATTAACATTTCGCGTTATGAACTCACCGTTATGGGAAATAAAATTACTATACCGCCTAAAGAGTTAGAACTTTTGTATTTTCTGGCAAGTAAGCCAAATGTGGTTTTTACCAGAGAGCAGCTTTTAGATAAAATATGGGGTTATGATTATTTTGGAGATTCAAGAACTGTCGATGTACATATTAAAAGAATCAGAGAAAAATTAAAAGGATATGATAATTATTGGGAAATTGAAACTGTTTGGAGAATAGGATATAAGTTTATTGTTAAATAATTTTAAAAATATTTCACATAATTTTCAAAATAATTGTTTAAAATGAATCCGAAGAATGTAAGGGAGGATAGAATATGAAAGATTTTGATGATACCTTTAATGAAAATAACGAAGATGTTGACTTTTCAGTCGAAGATGAAATACATGAGCCTGAATTTGAATTGATTGATGAACAGGAATCCCCTGTTTATGATGGTTATTCTTTTGTTGATGAAACAAAAAAAAGCAAGAAAAGAGCCGTAAGTCCTTTAATTGTTTTTTTATCTTCCGGTCTCATAATTTCGCTTATAGTTTGTACTGCTTTTGGTTTTGCTCTCTTTTCAGATAATAAAAGCTATAACGGTCAAAGTTTATATCATTCTTCTAATGCAGCAGGTGATGCTAAAGGTTCTGGTGCAGAAAATACACAGTTTTTACCTGACGGAAGTGAACTTACAACTACAGAAATTGCTGCTAAAGTAGGCCCTGCAGTTGTTGGAATTATATCAAAGACACAATCTGTTAACTTTTTTAATCAGATAACTGAAGCACAAAGCAGTGGGTCTGGCGTTATAATTAATGAAGAGGGTTACATTGTTACAAATAACCATGTTATTGAAAATGCCCATTCCGTAAAAGTTGTTTTAAATTCAGGAACTGAATATGATGCAACTTTAATTGGTGCAGATTCACAGAGCGACCTGGCTGTTTTAAAGATAGATGCTTCAGATTTACCTTTTGCAACTTTTGGCGATTCCTCGGAAGTTATGGTAGGCGATAAGGCTATTGCAATCGGTAACCCATTGGGAACAGAGCTTATGGGAACTGTAACTCAAGGTATAATCAGTGCTGTTAACAGAACTGTTACTGTCGAAAACAAAAAGCTCACACTTCTTCAAACTGATGCTGCGATTAATCAGGGCAATTCAGGAGGAGCACTTGTTAATGCTTATGGTGAAGTTATCGGTATAAACTCAGTTAAAATGGCTGCAACCGGTGTAGAGGGAATAGGATTTGCAATACCGTCAAATGTAGTAAAACCAATTATAGATGATTTAATTATTTCAGGATATGTAAAAGGCAGACTTGTTATTGGAGTTGCCGGAACGAACATAACCGAAAAATTAGCAGAATACTATAGCTTACCTGAAGGTTTTTATGT
>JAZSNJ010000107.1:0-14041 GCA_045536355.1 Clostridia bacterium
ACACCTCGAATTAAGTTGTTTTTTTATTCGCACACATTATACACCCCTTTAACCAAAATTACAATACCTATTTTAAATAAATTGACATTTTTTAACCTTATGTTAAAATATTTATGAGGTGGTTTTATGAATAAAGTTTTACTTAAAAGCTCGTTAAATTTTTATAAGGCAAATATGCACTGTCACAGTACATTTTCTGATGGCAATCTTACACCCTTTGAGCTTAAAGAGCTTTATAAAAATAATGGCTATCACATAATCTCAATCACCGACCATGAGCATTTAAACAGCCACTCTTATTTAGATGATGACTCATTTTTAACCATAACAGGCGCAGAATATGCAATAAAAGAGTTTCCTAAGCAGTCCACATTAAAAAACTTTGATATGAAAGTATGCCACTTAAACTTATACGCTAAATGTCAGGACAACACTAAAGAGATTATATATAACAGAGTTTATGACCATTTTTCAAAACCCGAAAGAAGAAAACAGCTTTTAAATGAACCTGAATTTACACGCACCTATGGGAAAGACGGGATTAACGCAATAATAAAAAAAGCTAACGATAACGGATTTTTTGTTTGCTACAACCACCCCAACTGGTCTTTGGAAAATTATTCCGACTATATCGGCTATGAAGACTTATGGGCAGTAGAGGTTTTCAATAATTCATCATTTTGCCATGGAATTTATGATTACAACATAAATGTATACGATGATTTTTTAAGAGAGAATAAAAATATGTTCTTAACCTTTGCAGATGACAATCACAATATAAAAGCTGACTCTTTCGGTGGCTTTATAATGGTAAATGCCGAAAATTTAGAATATGACACAATAATTAATGCCCTTTTAAAAGGAAATTTCTACGCATCAACAGGTCCACTTATTTATAATCTTGAAATAAAAGATAACAAAGTTTTAATAAACTGTTCTGATGCTGATAAAATATGCTACACCACAAGGGGAAGAAGAAGTGAAATAAAAGAAAAAGAACAAAATGCTCCTTTAGAATACGCAGAATTTGACATAAAAGAAACAGACGGATATTTCAGAATTACTGTTTATCAGAATAACAAAATTGCAAACACAAACGCCTATTTTATATAAAAAAAAGAGCCTTTCGGCTCTTTTTTAATTGTCAATTAATTTTAACATCCCCTATTATCCAGTTCTATATATTTTTCATCAGGCTTAACATTGATATAAGCAGGTCTTATAATTTTACCGTTATTTTGTATTTCTTCAATTCTGTGGGCACTCCAACCGGCTATTCTTGAAATTGCAAATATTGGAGTGTAAAGCTCATAAGGAAGCTCTAACATTTTATATATAAGCCCTGAATAAAAGTCAACATTAGGGCTTACCCCTTTATACATTTTTCTCTTTTCACCTATAATTTCAGGTGCAAAACGGGCTACCTTTTCATAAAGTTCATAATCTTCGGTCTTTCCTTTTTCTATTGATAAATCCTTAGCACACTCTTTTAATATGTCTGCCCTTGGGTCGGATACAGAGTAAACTGCGTGTCCCATACCATAAATAAGCCCCATATTATCAAATGCCTCTTTGTTTAAAAGTTTATATAAGTAGTCTTTGATTTCATCATCATTTTTAGTGTTGATTGATTTTTTCATATCATCAAACATCTTAACAACCTTAACATTAGCACCACCATGTCTTGGCCCTTTTAAAGAGCCTAATGCCGCCGCAACAGACGAATAGGTGTCGGTACCCGATGATGTTACAACATGTGTTGTAAATGATGAGTTGTTTCCCCCTCCATGCTCTGCGTGAAGAACTAAAGCCAAATCTAAAATTTTAGCCTCGAGTGGTGTGTATTTACCCTCTCCCCTTAAAAGATGTAAAACATTTTCTGCAGTTGATAAATTTTTATCAGGAAGATGAATATTTAAGCTTTTACCGTTATGATAATGCTGATATGACTGATATGCATAAACAGATAAAAGCGGAAACACGGATATCAAAAACAAGCTCTGCCTTAATACATTCGGAATGCTTATATCATCAGCATTGTCATCATATGCATAAAGTGCCAAAACGCACCTTGCCAAAATATTCATCATATCTGTGCCAGGTGCCTTTAAAATCATATCTCTTACAAAAGAGGTTGGAAGCGACCTGTATTCTGACAGTATCTTTTTAAATTTTTCAAGTTGTTTTTTATTTGGAAGTTCTGAAAAAAGCAAAAGATATACCGTTTCTTCAAACCCAAATCTGTTATCGTTTATAAACCCTTTTGTAAAATCAGAAATATCAACCCCACGATAGCAAAGCTGACCTTTACAGGGCATAAAACTACCGTCAGGCAATTTTTCCTTTGCTTTTATTTTTGAAATTTCGGTAAGACCTGTAACAACACCGTTACCGTCAATATCCCTTAATCCCCTTTTTACATTGTGCTTTTGATACATTTCATTTTCTATATGATTATTTTTGTTTGCAATTTCAGACAGTTCTTTAATATAAGGTGTAATTTTAAAATACGGTTCTCTCATATAAAATTCCTCCTTTAAAATCATTATACCATATTTTTCTTAATTTTAATGTAATTTTGTGTAAATACTTTGAAAAAAGAAAGGAAAATTAAAATATGTGTACAGCTTTAACTTATAAAAATTTTTTCGGCAGGAATTTAGACTGGGAATATTCATTTAATGAACAAACAATAATTACACCCAAAAACTTTCCCATAAAACTGAAAAAAGAAGAAACTATTATCTCGCATTATGAAATTTTAGGTGTTGGCATTGTAAAAGATAACTTTCCCTTTTATTTTGATGCAATGAACGAAAAGGGACTTTGTATGGCGTCTTTAAATTTCCCCAAAAACTGCCAATATCACAATTTCAAAAAAGAAAAAACGAATATAGCGCCTTATGAATTAATATTATATGTTCTTGCAAAATGTTCTTCTGTAGATAAGGCTGTTAAGCTTTTTAAAAATATAAATGTTATAAATGAGCCTTTTAGTTCATCTCTTGGTCTTACACCTCTTCATTTTATTGTAGCAGATAAAAAAGAAGCAATAACTGTAGAAAGCGTTGCCGAGGGACTTAAAGTATACAAAAACGAACCTGGCGTTTTAACAAACAACCCGCCTTTTTTATATCATATCACAAACCTTGTAAACTATATCAATTTAACTCCAAATCACCCACAAAACAGTTTTTCTGAAAAACTTGACCTTTCACCCTATTCGGGTGGAATGGGAGCAATTGGACTTCCAGGAGATTATTCATCGACATCAAGGTTTGTTAAAGCTTCCTTTGTTAAACTGAACTCTCCAGACTTTGAAACAAAAAAAGAAAAGCTTTCCCAGTTTTTTCATATTTTAAATTCTGTTTTTATGCCCAAAGGGACAATTCGTTTTGAAAATGGGAATAACGAATATACAGTCTACCAATCCTCTTACGATATGGAAAACAAAACTCTCTACTATAGAACCTATGACAGTTTTGAACTTAAAAGGTTTGATATGAGTTGTCTTGCGCAAGATGCACTCGTTATAAAATAGAAACAAGGCTTAAGCCTCGTTTAAATATTCTTTTAAATCTTCTAATCTTTTTAAAGCCTCGGTTCTTCCTATGTTATATGTCTCTTTAAGTTTCTCTTTATCCTTGCACATTCTTTTGATAGGAAGAATTTCAGACGGCCTTATAACAAAAACCTGTCCCTCTTTTTCAAGAGAATTTATATATTCGACAGTTTTGTTATACATTATATGCCTGTTTTTGATAGCCTCTACTATTTTAGGATACTTTTTATACAAAAGCTTTATCAGCCCCAGCATACTGCTTTCATGTTTTAAATAACTTTTGGGCTGTGTTAAAACAACAACACATTTTTGATATTTTCCTAAAGCAAATTTAACAGGTATGGAATCAGAAATGCCTCCGTCTAATAATAGCTTTCCGTCAAGCTTAACAGTTTTTGCAACCAACGGGAGCGATGCCGATGCTCTTATATATTCAAATGTTTTTCCATCTGCCACATCACATTTTTTATAAACAGGCTCTCCTGTTAAAACATCAGTACAAACTGTATAAAACTCCATTGGGTTTTTATTAAATGCCTCTTTATCAAAAACATCTAATTTTTCAGGCAAGGTATGGTAGCAAAACTTTGCTCCGTAAAGATTTCCCGTAAATAGCAATGACCAAAAACTTGAATATCTTATATCTTTGGCAAACCTTAAGTTGTACCTTATTGTCCTGCCTTGCTGTCCCGACTTATAGTTAGAGCCAAATGCTGCACCTGCCGATACACCTACAATGCCATCAAACGAAACTCCGTTTTCCATTAAAACATCTAAAACCCCGGCAGTGAAGATTGCCCTCATTGCACCGCCTTCTAAAACAAGACCTTTTCTCATAAAATACTCTTTCTTAATTCTTCGTCAGTTTTTGGCGACAGGTATTTAGGTGCAATATCAAAAACCGTTTTGCAGCCTGACTGACCTTCTTTATTAAGTCTGTATGCTGCTCTTGCGTAAGACACTAAAACAGATGATGTAAACTCCGGATTAGAGTCAAGTTTTAAACTGTATTCAACCACATGGGAGTTTTCATTATTTAAACCTGTTTTACCGCTTCTTATAACAAATCCTCCGTGTGGAAGATTTTGGTGCTCTCTTTCCATTTCTTCTTTTGAAATAAAATGAACAATAGTGTCATAATCTTTAAAGTAGTTAGGCATATTTTTAATTTCCTGCTCTACTTTGTCTTTATCTGCACCCTCTTTTAAAACAACAAAACACTCTCTTATATGTTTTTCTCTTGTTGAAAGAGTTGGATTTTCTCCGCTTCTTACTCTTTTTAATGCTTCGTCTACAGGAATGGTATACTGTCTTGCATCCAAAACGCCATCAATTCTTCTTATGGCATCAGAGTGGCCCTGACTTACTCCTTTGCCCCAGAAAGTGTAGGTTTCACCCATTGGCAGAACCACTTCTCCCAAAAGCCTTTGAAGTGAGAAAAGTCCCGGGTCCCAGCCGACTGATATGATTGAAATTTTATTGCCCTCTTTTGATGCTTTATCTGTATTTTCAAAATGCTGGGGGATATTTGCGTGAGTGTCAAAACTATCAACCACATTAAAATATTTTGAAAGACACGGAGTTAAAACAGGTAAATCTGTTGCACTTCCACCACATATAATCAGTACATCAATGTTATCTTTATGATTTAAAATATCGTCCTGTGAAAAAACTTTAGCACCTGTTAATGTTTTTAAATCTTTTGGGGACCTTCTTGTAAATATGCCATAAAGCTCTGTATCAGGGTTTTGATTAATTGCACATTCTACACCTTTACCTAAATTGCCATATCCCGAAATTGCGATTTTTATTTTCATACAAGGTCTTTCCTTTCCGCCTAACTAAATATTATAGAATAAATATAACACTTTTTAAAAAAATTATCAATAGAACTTATTAAAAAAATCTATCCGTGGTGGATTTTTTTACATTTTTATGTTATACTATTTAAAGAATTAAGAAAGAAGTGAATAACAGTGATTACACCAGATATAGTAAATTTTAAAAAAGGTATTACCTTTTATTTTTTAAACGATAGTAAATTTAAAACAGCCTCTTTAAAGGTAAGCTTTGTTAGGCCTCTTTTAAAAAGTGAGGTTACTTTAAATTCGCTCATTCCGGCTGTTATAAGAAGAGGGTCAGAAAAATACCCCGACACTAAACAGCTTAATATATATCTAGATTATTTGTGTGGAGCAGAATTTACATCAGGGGTAAGAAAAAAAGGTGAAAATCAGCTTATAACATTTAGTTATAAAACCGTGTCTGATAAATTCTTCAAAGAAGAAAAGCCTTTCTCAAAGCTTGTTGACTTAATGAAAGAAACTCTCTTTAACCCACTTATAGTGGACAACGGTTTCAAAAAAGAGTATGTAGACCGTGAAAAAGAAAATTTAGACCAGATGATTAAAAGCGTTATAAATGACAAAAGGGAATACGCAAAGAAAAGACTCATTGAAGAAATGTATTGCTCTTCTCCTTACGGTCTTTTTGAATATGGATATTCAGACGACCTTAAAAACATAAACGAAAAAACTTTATATGAGCATTACTTAAAGGTTATTTCAGAAAGTGAAATAAAAGTTTTTGTTACAGGTAACTTTAACAAAGAAGAGGTTTTGCAAAAGCTTAGTAAAATTTTTGATAAAAAAGATGTAAACCCAGTTCCTGTGGTTTTCCCTGAGAAAGACAGTTTTAAACAACAGTATGATGTAATCACCGAACAAGATGATGTTACTCAAGGTAAACTCGTAATAGGCTTTAAAACCAATATTACAACTGACTGTGATTTGTATTTCCCTATGCTTGTTGCAAACAATTTGTTTGGCGGGTCTGTCCATTCAAAGCTTTTTACGGTGGTTCGTGAAAAAATGTCTCTTGCATATTATGCAGGTTCATCTTATAGTGCCTTTAAAGGATTTATTATGGCGAACTGCGGAATTGAAACCAATAATTTTGATGTTACCTTAAAAGAAGTTTTAAATCAGCTGAATGAGTTGAAAAAAGGTAATTTTACAGATGATGAACTTTTATTTTCTACACTTGCTCTATCATCAAGCTATAAAAGTGTAACAGATTCTATGGCATCAATGGAAGACTTTTATATTGCACAAACTCTTGTGCCAAAAGGCTACACTTTAAAAGAGTGTATAGAGGGTATAAGTAAAGTTACTAAAGAAGAAGTTATTAGGGCGTCAAGCGAAATTGTCCCCGACACAGTATTTTTCCTGAAAGGTTGTGAAGAAAAATGAATTATCAGATAAATACATCAGAATATTTAGACGAAAAAGAATATATCTTTTCTTTACCTACAGGTCTTAAAATAATAATTGTACCCAAAAAAGGGTTTACAAAAACCTGTGCTATGTTTGCTGTAAATTTTGGTTCAACTACCTCTTCATTTAAAGAAAAAGGTGAAACCGAATTTAAAACCATTCCCGATGGTGTTGCACACTTTTTAGAGCATAAACTTTTTGAAAGCGAAGAGGGTGATGCCTTTTCAATGTATGCAAAAACAGGTGCCTCAGCAAACGCTTACACATCTTTTAATGTAACAAACTATTATTTTTCTTCAACAGATAAATTAGAAGAAAACTTAGCAATTTTAATAAAACTTATGTCCACCCCTTATTTTACAGACGAAAATGTAAAAAAAGAGCAGGGAATAATAGGTCAGGAAATAAATATGTATCTTGACAATCCCGGCTGGAGAGTTTATTTTAATATGCTTCAGGGTCTTTATCACAAAAATCCTGTCAGATACGATATTGCAGGAAGTGTAGAAAGTATCGGTAAAATCACTCCAGAGCTTTTATATGAATGCTATAACAGATTTTACACACCCGAAAATATGGTGCTTTCAATCTGCGGTGATGTGGACCCTCTGGAAATTGCAGAATTCTGCCAGAGCAAAATAAGTGCATTAGGGAATATAAAAGATACAGATGTTAAAGTTATAACAGAACCAAAAGAAATTTTAAAAAGCAAAGAGACACAAACCTTATCAATAAGTATGCCTCTTTTCAACATAGGCTTTAAGGATACTCCTCCAAAGAAAGGAAAAAGTCTTATTAAGCAGGAAATCATAGGCAAAATGGCTCTTGATATGGTCTTTGGCAAAAGCAGTGAGTTTTACGATAAGTGTTATGCTGAGTCTTTAATAAATGACAGTTATGATATAGACTATGAATGTGAACCTAACTTTTGCCACGCAATAATTGCAGGTGAAGCTAATGACCCCGATGCGGTTTTGGAAAAAGCAATTAAAGAGGCCGAAAAGGTTATAAAAGACGGAATTAACAATGATGACTTTAAAAGACAGATTAATATAGAAAAAAGCATTTTCATTAAAGATTTCGGAAGTGTTGAAGCAACTGCAAGAAACATTATGGAAGCATACTTTGGCGAGTACTCTTTGTTTGATGTTGCTGATATAATTGGCACTATTACTAAAGAAGATATTTTAGAAAAACTTAAAATATTTACAAAAGAAAACTCCGTTTTGTCGGTGATACTTCCTAAATAAGGAGGAAAAAATATGAAAAACACTTATGTTGGTTTCCCGGGTCTTAATCTTTCTTTTGATATTGACCCTGTGGCATTTACAATCTTTGGAAAAGACATATACTGGTATGGTTTAATTATTGCATCAGGTCTTATTTTGGCTGCAATACTTTGCTCTTACCTTGCCAAAAAGGAAAATCTCCCTAAAGACACTATTTTAGATATTGTTTTATGGGGAACTCCCATCGCCATAATCTTTGCAAGGCTTTATTATGTTATCTTTTCGTTTGACAGTTATAAGGACAACCTTACAGACATTTTTAAAATCTGGGAAGGCGGAATTGCAATCTACGGTGCAGTTTTAGGTGCGGTTTTAACCGCCTACATATATTGTAAGATTAAAAAGATTTCATTTTTAAAAACTGCCGATGTTGCAATAATTGGTGTTTTATTGGGTCAGGCTATTGGAAGATGGGGCAACTTTGTTAATAAAGAAGCCTACGGCAGAATTACAGACTCATTTTTAAGAATGGAAATTTATTCAGGATTTAACCTAATTTCTGTTCACCCGACTTTTCTATATGAAAGTTTATGGAACGCTTTGGGAGTTTTGGTTCTTTTGTTTGTAAACAAGAAAAAGAAAAATTACGGAGAAACCTTTTACTCCTACCTTGTGTGGTACGGTCTTGGCAGATTTTTTATAGAAGGCTTAAGAACCGACAGTTTATACTTAGGTGTGTTTAGAATATCCCAGCTTGTTTCGACAGTTTTGGTTGTTTTGGGCACAGTCCTTTTAATAATTACAAGAAGAAGAAAAAGTCAGCAAAGCTGACTTTTTTTGTGGTCAAATTCTTCAAAAAAATTTATACAGGCTTTTTGATATTTTAAAGGCTCTTTTATATAACTCATTACATGCCCAGCACCAGGCACCACCAAAAGCCTTTTGGGAGAAGCGCACACCTTGTAGTTTTCATAGGTCATTTCTATTGGTACAAATTTGTCGTCAGTTCCATGAATAAACAAAACAGGTATTTTTGTAGTTTTAAGAGCATCTACAGTTGAATAGTCTTTGGCAGACATGTTAATTTTCCTTTTGCACATATCGTTTGCAACTCTTGTCATTACTGCATAAGAAAGCTTTAAATTGTTTTTTGCAACATGCATCCATATTTCGTGAGGGGAGGTAAATCCCGAATCTGCCATAATACCCGAAACATTTTCGGGTAATTTTAAGCCCGATGCCATCAAAACTGTTGATGCACCCATAGAAACCCCGGCAAGATAAATCGGAATTTCTCCTTTTGTGATTTTGTTTATCCAGTTAATCCAACTAAGGCAGTCAAACCTTTCAATCATACCAAATCCCATATACTTACCGCCACTTTTTGACTGTCCCCTTTGCTCTGCATATAAAACCGTACAATCTGTTTTTCCCCAGAAGTCTGATATTTTACAAAAGTCTTTATACCATGAAGAACGCCAACCGTGCATCGCAATAATAATCCTTTTTGGATTTTCTGTTTCTTTTAAATGCCCCACTAAAATTTCTCCGTCAGATGCCTTTATTTTAACCTGCGACAAATCAGAGTTTTTAAATTTTTCTGCTGCTTTTTTGAATTCTTCAGAATAAAGCATTTCTGGTATGCTTCCCGATATTCTTTTTTTTGATTTAGACGAAAATCTGGGTGCATCACGGTCAAGAGCAAGTTTAACCAGCCTTTTTGTAAAAATATAAGAAAATGCAGTAAAAGATACTGCCCCAGATAAAAGTGCGCTTAATCCAATTACAAATTTACGGTTTTTACTTTTCATAAAAATTCCCTTTCAACCAAACTTAATATTTATAGTATGCCCATAAAAGGAATTTTGTTTCAGGGTAAGATGTTTTTCAGAAAAGCAAATATTATAAAAACAATGTTGTGTCCATGGACACAAACAAAAAAATAAAAGCACTCAAATGAGTGCTTTTATTTCTGGAAGAGCCGAATGGTTTAGATGCCAGGTGTTTTTATGAAGTATATTCGCTCCTACTATAAAATAACTTTACATCATTAAAATTTGTTTCATGCTCAATGAAATGATATTAATTAGTAAATAATGAAACTGTCTGCGTGTAACCATTCCAATCAACAGTTACATTGAAACTATCTGAAACTGCTCTAACAGGAACCATTGTACGTCCATCTACCAACTGCGGACTTACGTCCATTTGTGTACTTTTCCCATTCTTTATTAAAGTATTATTGCCTATTTGCATTTGAATAGTTACATCTTTGTTTTTAGCGATTATAGTTCGCGTTTCTCCGTTCCATTCAACATTAGCTCCCAATGCTTCAAAAATTGCTCTCATTGGAACAAGAGTACGTCCGTTTTGAATAATCGGCAATACATCAAATTCTAATCTTGAACTGTCAAGTTCGACTTTTACTCCACCATCATTAAAAAGTACGAAACCGTATGTAGTTGGATGTCCTGAATATATTTGTTTTACAATTCCATTATTGATACCTTCGAGTCTGCCCACATAATCAATGCTTTCATCACTATAGACAGGATTAAAATTATTGTCTAAAATTACCCCTTTGATTTTGTGGTATTTATATCCAGTATATATACTATTAGTATTAGCAACATTGTAAGTTTTTAAGTTTGCTGTATTTACAACGACTATTTCATTGCCTTTTGCTAACGCTACGTATTTGCCATCGTTTGACAGAATTGAGTAGTACATAGGGTTTTTGCTTGAAACAAAAACAGATTTTAACCCATATTCTATAGGCAAAAGTAAATCACCCTCATAATTAGCAATTCCATATTTATTATTAACACAAACTACAACATTGTTTGATGCTGACGTTGGATAAATATAGTCCCATTTTCCAAAATCTACAAGTTTTTTTCCATTCGCTAAATAAAGTGCTGATGTTCCGTTCTTCTTTTTTACGGTAAAAAATTTGGTGTAATATGTTTCTATTTTTTCCACATCAACATTTTCATTTTCAAATACTGTTTTATTATCAGATATATTATGAACCTTATTATTGCATACAATCAAACTACCATCTAAAGAGAATTTCCCGCCGTTGATAAATTCTGCAACTTTATTTCCGTGAATATCAAAACACTTGATTTTACCATCTGCTTGCCCAACAATATATTTATTATTAACAGAATTTCCGCCATATACATATCCATTAAAAGTAATATTTTCATTTAATAATTTATCAGTAATATCTTTTCCTGTATAATTATAAATCTTTGCTGAGTTATTATCATAGAACAATGTGGAACTCGCTCCGTTTTGGGTAGATAAGTTTACACCATCAGGGGTTATACAATTATAATTCTCGTCTAACAGTACAACTCTACCTGTATTTTCAAAAATTATATTATATTTTCCGTGTTTTTCAAGAAAAAATGTTTCACTTGTAATATTGTTATCATATCCAGCCTTAAATACAATATCCCCCTTGTGATTTATTAAAACCGTTTCTCCATCAACTGTATTTACCGCACATACACCATTCTTAAAATAGCTTGCACTTTTATACTGGGGCGAAATTACCCAATTTTTATTTATATCAACAAAGCCCCATCGATCTGTTGTTTTATCTTGAACAGCACATAAACCCTCTGCAAAATTATCGACATTTGCAAATTCCGACATGTTAATAGTAGTATAATTATTTTCCGCAAGAACATTTACACACAAAAGCAAGTAAATAATTAAACAACTTACAATTTTACACAAAAAAACTTTTTTCATTTTAATCCACCTCAAATATTTTTTAATTCCAAATTAGAATTTAATTATATTATAATTCTATTTTAGAATTATGTCAACGTTTTTTAGGAATATAATAAAGAAAATATTCTAAAAAGGAATTATAATTTTATGAAAATACGAAAACAAACATACGGTGATAAAAATTTAGTCGGTAAAAATATAGAGCGATTGAGAAAAGAAAGAGGAGTTAAGCAAAAAGACTTCATTGCTCAAATTCAAGTTATGGGTTGTGATATGAATCCTACCAGTTATTCAAAGCTCGAAGGTCAGATACGAAGTGCAACAGATAAAGAACTTTATGTTATCGCAAAAATTCTTGGTGTTTCTATCGAGGAATTGTTTGATAACCAACAATAGCACCTGATTATGATAAATCAGGTGCTATTCTTTTGTATACAGTTCAAGTCTAGTTCAAAACCGCTTGGCATCTACCCTTTTGTTTCAAAACTGATTTTTGCAAAAAACCCTCAAACCATTGAAAAAAGCGAACAATTTAGATATCATCTAAATCATTCGCTTTTTTGGCTTTCGGCTACATAATAGACACCAATAAAATAATTAATTTATTTATAAAGCTTAGTAAATATCACTTCGATGGATTTGGACGCTTTGGATTTGAAATTTGATTGGGCAATTGATTTCCCATTGGTACAGAAAATTGTGGCATAACTGGTGGATGCGCAATAGAATAGGAACCTTTCCCAAAATTATTTTCAATTATTTTTACACAATGTGTAACATCAAAAGTGACTAAAGTTGCATGATAAACTGAAAGCACCAAATCCTGAAGTACTGAATCATCCTCTAAGCGACCTACCTTCAATCCTTTTTCCTTTGCAACATCATAAGTGATCGGCCTACCATGTGTTTTATGTACCCCAAAATTACCTAACCATTCTGCAATTTCTTTTCCTTTTTTTACATCTTCGTTTTTAAACATATACAAGTCTAACCATTCCCCTACTTTATCTTTAGCAAGTTCAATAGTCTTCTCACAAAAATGCAACATCCCATTTGGTATAGCTGCCAATTTAGGTGCCCAAAGTGCTGCTAATTGGGGATTTGAGGCAACATCTAGTTTTGCTTTTTTAAAATCTTCAAGAATTGCATGAGCAGGCATAGTCGTTTGTATTCCATTTATGCCTGGAATTGTAATTTGTGGATCAATAGGGCCTATTGCAGATTCACGTCCAAGTACTATTTCATCGCAAGCACAAGCAAGCATTGTTGCAGCAGACATAGCATTTTGAGGTACTATTGCCCTTATATGTTTATACTTTGATCTTAAGTATTGAACAATTTGATCAGCAGCTTCTAATGAACCTCCAGGACTGTGTAATATTAAATCAAGAGAATCATTGTCAAATTCTTCACTATGCAGTCCGTTTATGCATGTCATAAATCCTTGAATATCACTTATATCAATGGATAAAAGCGAACCTGGTATTCCTGGAATTTTAGCTGGAAATGAACTGAAGTATATGATAGTGGGTCTTCGAGTATATTCTGCAAGTTTTTTTAAATAATCTCTTCGTATGATGTCTTGTCCAATTGATTTATATGAATCAACTTGTTGCATTATTTCATTTCTGTTAGCCATTTATTTGTTCAGTCCCTTCTGTTATTACAGAGACAGAAACCGAAGATATGTTATCAGAAAATACACAATTAGACATAGTTTGTGTATATATTTCCGGATAATTATCTTGAAATTTCTCTATGATTTCATTTTTCTCGACTTCAATCAAAGATTCTTTCATACAATCATCTCCATATACTAGTTTTCTACGTATTCTATTATATATTATTCTTTCTAGTTTTTCAAGTAAACCATAAAATTTTATACAATTTTATAAATTTTTCATTATAATTATGCTAAATAACTCAATTTTTAATTACATATAACTCCGTTCTATTTATTTCTACAATTAAACTTTGTATTACTTTCAACTTTATGTTACAATAGAAACCATTTTAACTTTAAGGAGCCTTAACATAAAAAACAGAACAATCTAGAATGTCATCTAAATCGTTCTGTTTTGGTGGAGGTGCCACCCGGATTTGAACCGGGGAATATCAGTTTTGCAGACTGAGGCCTTACCACTTGGCAATGGCACCATATTTACAGAAAAGACGCTTTTTAAAAGCGTCTTATCCTTTGTTGTGGAGCGGGCGACGAGGCTCGAACT
>JAZSNJ010000109.1:0-7982 GCA_045536355.1 Clostridia bacterium
GTTAAAATGGTTGCACAGTCTAAAAAATGTTTTACTGCAACTTCCTCTTTTTCAGTTATGGCAGTTAAGTTCATTTTCTCGTTCCACTGGACTAAAAGTTCAAAATACTCTTCAAATTGTTGGAGCATTTCTTCGGTATAAGGAATATTGAGACTGTCAAACCCGTTTTTTAAAATAGTTTTCAATGTCTTAATCTTCCTTTCTTTTATACTGTTCTAAGTATATTATTAAAACAGATATGTCGGCAGGAGAAACCCCTGTTATTCTTGATGCCTGACCTATTGAAACCGGCCTTATATCAGAAAGCTTTTGTCTTGCTTCCAATCTTAAACCGTTTATTTCGTTATAGTCTATCGCTTTAGGCAATTTTTTGTTTTCAAGCTTTTTGAATTCATTTACCTGAGATAATTGTCTTTTAATATAGCCCTCGTATTTAACTTCTATTTCTACCTGCTCTATAACATATTTATCAAGTGGTTTTCTGGTTTTATCTACAGGAGCTAACATATTATAAGTAACTTCGGGGCGCTTTAAAAGATCAATTAATTTTGCTCCGCTTTTAAGTGGGGTTCCACCTGCTTTTTCTAAAATTTCATTAAGTTCTTTGGTAGGTCCTACCCCTTTTGATGAAAGCCTTTCGATTTCATCTTCTATTGCCTGTTTTTTATCAAGCATTTTTTTGTATCTTTCTTCCGATACAAGACCTATTTTATAGCCTATGGGCATAAGACGCTGATCGGCATTGTCTTCTCTTAAAATAAGACGGTATTCTGACCTTGAAGTCATCATTCTGTATGGTTCTTCGGTACCTTTAGTAACCAAATCGTCAATTAATGTTCCTGTATATGAAGTGTTTCTTTCTAAAATCATTGGTTCTTCACCTTTAATTTTAAGTGCAGCATTAATTCCTGCAACAATACCTTGTGCAGCTGCATCTTCATATCCTGATGAACCGTTAAACTGACCTGCACCGTAAAGGCCTTCTATTTCTTTAAATTCTAAAGTAGGCTTTAACTGTGTTGGGTTTGCGCAGTCATACTCAATAGCATAGGCTGTTCTTGTCATAACAGCATTTTCTAAACCTTTTATTGAATGAAGCATCTCAATCTGCACATCTTCAGGAAGACTTGAGGATAAGCCCTGAATATACATTTCTTTTGTATTAAGACCCATAGGTTCAATGAAAAGCTGATGTCTTTCTTTATCTTTAAAACGCATTATTTTGGTTTCGATTGACGGGCAGTATCTTGGACCTACTCCGCTTATCATACCGTTATATATTGGCGAACGATCGATATTATCCAAAATAATCTGATGTGTTTTTGGATTTGTGTATGTTATATAGCAAGGAAGTTTATTTTCGCCCAAATCTGTTTCATCAAATGAAAATGGCTGAATTTCTTCATCACCGTCTTGTCTTTCCAAAACATCATAATTTATGGTTGATGATAAAACTCTCGCAGGTGTTCCTGTTTTAAAGCGCATAAGCTCAATACCCTGTTCTTTCAAACAGTCTGACAAAACTCTTGCAGGGAAAAGCCCGTCAGGACCACCTTCGTATTTAACATCGCCTATTATAATTTCACCTTTTAAAAATGTACCTGATGCAATAATTGCTGCCTTTACATTATAAACAGCGCCAACATGGGTTGTAACAGATACAACTTTTTTGTCTTTAAACCCTATATCCGTAATTTCAGCCTGTTTTAAAAAAAGGTTTTCCTGATTTTCTAAAACCTCTTTCATATATTCCTGATATTTTCTTCTGTCGCTTTGAACACGAAGAGAATAAACAGCAGGGCCTTTGCCTCGGTTTAAAATTTTAGACTGAATAAAAGTAGCGTCTGCCGCTTTGCCCATTTCTCCGCCTAATGCGTCAACTTCGCGAACTAAATGGCCTTTACCTGTACCACCTATACTGGGATTACAGGGCATATTACCTACAGAATCTAAATTTATAGCAAAAATAAGAGTTTTTAAACCCATTCTCGCACTTGCGAGTGCTGCTTCTATCCCTGCATGACCTGCACCTATTACTGCTACATCAAACTCTCCTGCATTATATGGCATTTTGCCCTCCCCTTTCTAAATCATTTTCCTACACAGAATTTTGAGAATATATTATCAATAATTTCTTCGGAAACCGTAAGCCCTACAATCTCACCGTAAGACTCTATTGCTCTTTGAATATCAAGTGCCACCAAATCAACAGGCATTTTGTTTAAGTGCGCATTATACGCAAGTGTTAATGCTTCCTTGCTTTTAACAAGTGCCTCAAAATGGCGCTCGTTTGTTATTATTTCGTTATCAAAACTTGTTTCGCTGTTTTTAATTATTTCGGCTATTTTTTCCGAAAGATTATCAAGGCCTGAAAGCTCTTTTGCAGAAATTTTTATTCCGTCAATTTCATTTTTCTGTGCTTTATCACATTTATTTAAAACTATTATGTGTTTTTTGTCTTTTATAAGGTCAAGTATTTTTTTGTCTTCTTCTGTAAATGGCTCACTATTATCAAAAACTGCTAAAATTATACCTGCACTCTCAGTTGCTTCAACGCTTCTTTTTACACCTATTGTTTCGACTTTATCGTCTGTATCGTGGATACCCGCTGTATCCATAAGTTTTATTGCAATACCATCTATATTTACATATTCTTCAACTATATCCCTGGTTGTACCTGCAATATCTGTTACAATAGCTTTTTTGGTGCCTGAAAGCGCATTTAGAAGTGATGATTTACCTACATTGGGCTTACCGATTACAGCAATTGGTATACCGTCTTTTATAATTTTTCCGTAGTCTGCAGTATCAATTAACTTCCCAGTATTATCCAAACATTCTTGAAGTGTTGTTTTTATATTGTCATATTCAAGTTCCTCAATGCCTTCATCAGGGAAATCTATTGCGGCAGAAATGTTTTCTATTACATCCAAAAGTTTATTTCTTATATCGTTAATGTTTTTTGAAAGTCTGCCCTCTAACTGATAGACTGCATTCTCTGCACCTTTTTCAGAAACTGAATTAATGAGGTCAATTATACCCTCTGCCTGTGTTAAATCAAGCTTACCGTTTAAAAAAGCCCTCTTGGTAAATTCACCTTTTGATGCAAGTTGTGCGCCAAAGTATATAGCAGTTTTTAAAACTTTTTTGGCAATTAAAATACCGCCGTGGCAGGAAATTTCAATTACATCTTCACCCGTAAATGAGTGAGGTGCTTTAAAAATACTTACCAAAGCTTCATCAATTAATTTTTTATTTTCATCATATACTTTTCCAAGTACTACCGTGTTTGCATCAAGTTCAAAAAGGCGCTTTGCTTTCTGACAAACAAATAATTTATCAGCAATACAAAACGCCTCATCTCCGCTTATTCTGATAACGGCAATACCACCACTGCCCATTGGCGTGGAAATTGCAGCAATCGTACTCATAAAACGAGCCTTTCCGTTTGCTTTTGCAAACTTTTATTTAAGCTTTACAACAACTCTTCTGTTTGGTTCTTCACCAACACTTATTGTTGTTACATAATCACTTGACTGAAGTCTTGCATGAATAACTCTTCTTTCAAAAGGATTCATAGGTTCTAAAGTAATATTCTTGTGGTGTTTAACTACACGGTCTGCCACTTTATCTGCAAGTCTTACCAAAGTTTCTGTTCTTTTTTCTCTGTAGTTTTCTGTATCAACGGTAACTTTTGTATAACCGTCTTTACCCTTATTTACAATTATACTTGTTAAATACTGAATTGCATCTAATGTTTCGCCTCTTCTTCCGATTACAAGACCCATTCCGTCTCCTGTTAAAGTGATGTTTAAACCATCTTCAACTTCATTAGCTTGAATATCGGCTTTAACACCCATTAAAGGCAACACTTTACCTAAAAATGCTTCTGCCTTATCTTTATCAGATACATCTTTTACTTTTTTCTTTTCTTTTTTGATTTCTTTTATAGGAGCTGCCTCTGGTGGTGTTAATTTTTCTACAACCACTTCTTCTAAATCGTCTCCCTCTTTCCATGCAGCAATTTTATAAGGTTTTGAATTAAGACCTAAAAATCCTGATTTTGCAGTTTCTACAATTTCATATAAAAGGTCATCAACATCTATTCCAAGTTCAAAAGCAGCTTTTTCACGAGCTTCTTCTATTGTCTTTCCAACGAATTCTCTTTTTGCCATAATATATATTCCTTTTCCTTGTTATTGTTCTTTTTGTTTTGACATAATAAAATTGATTATTACCTGTTGCAATATCTGGACAACATTACTCATAATCCAGTAAATGCCTACGCCTGTGGGCATAATGAAACAAAAATATCCCGACATTAAAGGCATAATTATGTTCATAGAACCCATTTGTTGATTTTGCTGTGTGTTTCCTGAAAGTTTTTGCATTATCATGTTTGAAAGATATGCAGTAAGTGCAGATAAAATAGGAATAATCCACAATACATCAAATGTTGAAAATGATGGCTTTAACGAAAGGTCCAAACCAAAAAAGTTAAAGTCAATATCCAAAAGTTTTACCCCTATTTCATTTGCAATAACTTCTGCTTTTGAAAGTGCTGCTTTTGCAACCTCAATCTGATTTTGCTTTAATGCATACTGTGCAACAGTTTGAGCTATTACTTTTTGTGAAACTAAAAAGTCTGCTATCTTTTGGATAACATCACCAGATAACATCATTAAGTACTGCATAGGTCTTGTAATAACCTGATAAAGACCTATAATGATAGGAAACTGAATTAAAAGCGGTAAACATCCACCCATAGGGCTTACACCGTTTTCTTCATAAAGTTTCATTGTTTCTTTCTGAAGCTTTTGCTGTGCTTCAGGTGTTTTCTGATTTGCATACTTTTTATTTAATGCATCAAGCTGCGGTTTTAACTTTGCCATAGCCATTGTTGACTTTTGTTGCTTTACAAAAAGTGGAAGCATTAAAAGTTTAACAATTAATGTAAATATAATAATAGCAAAACCATAATTGTTATTTACTAAACCGAAAATAAATCTTAATATATAACCAAGCGGTGTGGTTATAAGCATTGAAAATACATTCATTTTTTATATTCCCTCCGAATTTTTCGCCTTACGGCAACGGGTCATACCCACCCTTTGAAAAAGGATGGCATTTAAGTATTCTTTTCACTGACAAAAAACTGCCTTTAACTGCACCGTATTTTGTAAGTGCCTGTAAAGAATATTCCGAGCAGGTGGGATAAAACCTGCAACATGGTTTTTTGTATGGTGAAATACATTTTCTATAAAATTTAACTAATACTATCAGTACTGTTTTCATACTCAATTATTCCAGCGCTTTGTAAAAGCTTTAAAAACGATTCTTCAAGCTTTAAAAAAGTGCATTCACTACACGCAGTACGAGCTACAAAAACCAAAATCATATCTTCTTTTAAACAGTTCTCATATTTTCTGTAAAGCTCTTTAAGTCTTCTTCTGATTTTGTTTCTGACTACTGCTTTCCCAATCTTTTTACTAACAGTAAACCCTACCACAGCTTTTTTTGTTTTAGATGGTAAAAAATACAAAACTAGGCTGTCTGCTACCTCTTTTTTACCCTTGCGGTAAAGCATTTTAAAAACTTTGTTTTCTTTTATTGTTTCCATTAACACAATAACCTTTTTAAATACAGATTTCAGCAAAGGAATATGCCTTTGCACGGGAAATATTAAACTTGCTACGCAAAAAAATCCGAAAATTACCTAAACCTCCGGATTAATTTGGCAAGACTTATAAAAAGAACGTGTTTAAAACACGTCCTTAAGCTGATAATTTCTTTCTACCTTTAGCTCTGCGGTTTGAAAGAATTTTTCTACCGTTTCTGGTGCTCATTCTTTTTCTGAAGCCGTGCTCTTTCGCTCTATGTCTTTTTTTAGGTTGATATGTTCTAAGCATTAAAAACACCTCCTGTTTTTATATCCTGAATCGCAATAACAGAATATTAACATAAATTTATTAAAAAGTCAACCCTTTTTCTCACTTTTTTTATTGCCTGTATTTAAAATTATTATTGCTCCTATTACTAAAACAATTCCTGTTAATGCCATATATGTCATAGGCTCTTTAAAAATAAATACACTTATTACCCCTGCTACAACAGGTTCAATACACGCAATTACAGATGCTTTTCCTAACTCTGTTTTTTCCAAGCCCTTTGTATAAAACACATAAGGAAGAAGAGTTGTTACAAAAACTGTGATTATAAAAAACAGAAAAACTACAGCTCCGCCATTTTTAGCAATACTTAAAGCATTTATTGGGTCTGATACAAAAAGCGTCCCCAAAAATGCTATTAAGAAAGCATAAAACAATACAGTTTTTGTTTTGTATTTATTAAGAGCAAATCTTCCAAAAATAGTGTACAGGGCATATAAAAGTCCTGATAAAAGGCCATATATTATTCCGCCTGAATTAAACTCACCTTTGGGGTTTACCACAAGTACACAACCCAAAAATGCAAAAATAAGTGCTATGATTTTCTTTTTGGTTATACTTTCGTTAAACAAAACTTTTGAAAACACCATAACAAATATAGGTGAAGTGTATAAAAGTATTGCCGCTGTTGATGCACTGACAAGCAAAATAGAATTAAAATAGCAGTAGTTAAATGAAAGTATACTTACTATCCCCATACCTAAAAATATCCACAGGTCTTTTAATTTTATTTTGAACGCTTCTTTATCTGTAAGCAATATGTATATACCTATGAATAGTGCCGCTCCCATACATCTTATAAAGACCATCTGCATGGATGAAAAGCCTAATAAAGATAATTGTCTTACAAACAGGGACATTGTTCCCCACAATATCCCTGCAACAAGTATATATAAACTACTTATACTAATCATTTTAAAAGCTCTGCCTTATCTGTCATTTCCCATTTAACGCCTAAGTCTTCTCTTCCCATATGGCCATAAGCTGCAAGTTGTTTGTAGATAGGCTTTCTTAAATCAAGCTGTTTTATAATGGCAGCAGGACGCATATCGAAATGTTTTTTAACTCTAGCAACAATTTCTTCTTCAGAAATTGTTCCTGTACCAAAAGTATCAATCATTACAGAAACAGGGTTTGCAACACCGATTGCATAAGCAAGTTGAACCTCGCACTTTTTGGCAAGACCAGCTGCAACTATGTTTTTAGCAATATATCTTGCGTAGTATGCTGCACTTCTGTCAACCTTTGTAGGGTCTTTGCCAGAAAATGCTCCGCCACCGTGTCTTGAATATCCACCGTATGTGTCAACAATTATTTTTCTGCCTGTTAAACCTGTATCACCCTGAGGTCCGCCAATTACAAATCTGCCTGTAGGGTTTACAAGTATTTTTGTGTTTTCATCCAAAAGCTCTTTTGGCACAACCTTTAAGATAACTTCATTTTTCATATCGTTATAGATTGTATCAAGTGAAACAGTTTCTGAATGCTGAGTTGAAATTACTATTGTATCAACTCTTACAGGCTTGTCCCCTTCATATTCTACGGTAACCTGCGTTTTACCGTCAGGTCTTAAATAATCAAAGGTATTATTCTTTCTTACTTCAGTAAGTCTTTTCGCAAGTTTGTGAGCAAGTGTTATTGGAAGAGGCATAAGCTCTTTTGTTTCATCACAAGCGTAACCAAACATCATGCCCTGGTCTCCTGCACCGGTAACAGAAAAATCTTCACTATCTCCGTCTTTCGCTTCCTTTGCTTTATCAACGCCAAGTGCTATGTCGGCTGACTGTTCATGTATTGCAGTTAAAACACCGCAGGTTGAAGCATCAAAACCGAATTTTGCTCTGTTATATCCTATTTCATTAACTGTTTTTCTTACAATATTCTGAACATCAACATAGCAAGATGTTGAAATTTCACCCATAACAACTATTGTGCCTGTTGTAGCAAAAGTTTCACATGCTACTCTGGCATTAGGGTCTTGCTCATATATTGCATCCAATACAGAATCCGATATAAGGTCGCACATTTTGTCAG
>JAZSNJ010000131.1:0-1980 GCA_045536355.1 Clostridia bacterium
CAGGAATAAACACTTTCCAATTTGTTTTCATAAATATCAGAAAGTTCCAAAAGACTAACAGTTTCATCACCAAATTTTAAAGCTTTTTCTTCTGTAATATAACCTACTGTTACACCTTCTGTAATGCTTTGGTCAACCTCAAGTAAAAATGCGCCATAGCTGTAACCGAAGATTGTTTCAAGGTCAGCATTTTTGTCAAACTCAAAGCCAAAACCGTTACCGATACACATTTTATAAATTGCTTCTGCAATACCACCCATAGTAGGTGTGTAAACAGAAACTGCTTTTTTATCTCTTACTAGCTTTGTAACTTTGTCAAATGTTTCTTTTAAAGAAGAAGTTACAGGGAGCATATCGCTCTCACATGCAGGAGTTATTAAGATTACCTTGTTTCCTGCTTTTTTAAATTCAGGCGATACTATGTTTTGTGTTTTTGAAGTTGTAACTGCAAATGACACAAGTGTCGGAGGAACATCTAAATCTTCAAATGTACCACTCATAGAGTCTTTACCGCCGATTGCACCAATACCTAACTCTTTTTGTGCTTTAAATGCGCCAAGGAGTGCCGAGAATGGTTTGCCCCAACGAACGCCATCCTGTTTTGGTTTTTCAAAGTATTCCTGGAATGTTAAATAAACATCTTTAAATTCTGCACCTGATGCGATAAGTTTTGACACAGATTCCACAACTGCCAAATACGCACTGTGATAAGGGCTTTTTTCTGCTATAAAAGGATTATAACCGAATGCCATTAAAGAGCAGTCATCAGTATGTGATTTTTCAACTGATATTTTCTGCACCATTGCCTGTGCAGGTGTTAACTGATATTTCCCGCCAAAAGGCATTAAAACTGTTCCTGCGCCAATGGTAGAGTCAAATCTTTCAGACAAGCCTCTTTTTGAACATATATTAAGGTCATCTACCAATGCTTTATAGTTATCGGTAAAACCGCCTTTTATTTCTTTTGTAAATTCTTCAGGCTTTTTAGGTGTAATATTAATATGCTTCTCTGCACCATTGGAATTTAAAAACTCTCTGCTTATATCAACAATTGTATTGCCTTTCCATATCATTTTAAGGCGTTTTTCTTCTTTAACTGTTGCAACAACTGTTGCTTCTAAATTTTCTTTTTCGGCTAAGCAAATAAACTTATCTTTATCCTTTGCCTCAACCACAACTGCCATTCTTTCCTGTGATTCGCTTATTGCAAGTTCAGTTCCGTCTAACCCGTCATACTTTTTAGGAACTTTTTCTAAATCTATTAACTGACAGTCAGCAAGTTCGCCGATTGCAACAGATACACCACCTGCACCAAAGTCATTACATCTTTTAATAAGTTTTGATGCGTCAGGGTTTCTGAAAAGTCTTTGAAGTTTTCTTTCTTCAGGGGCATTACCTTTTTGTACTTCTGCACCGCAGCTTTCAAGTGAAGATAATGTGTGTGATTTTGATGAGCCTGTTGCGCCGCCACAACCGTCTCTTCCTGTTCTGCCGCCAAGTAGAATTACTATATCTCCGTCAGATGGCACTTCTCTTCTTACATTTTCTGCAGGAGCTGCCGCAATAACTGCACCGATTTCCATTCTTTTTGCTGCATAACCGTCATGATAAATTTCATCTACTATACCTGTTGCAAGACCAATCTGGTTACCATAAGAAGAATAACCTGCTGCAGCTGTTGTTACTATTTTTCTTTGTGGAAGTTTACCCTCTAATGTCTCACTTACAGGTTTTAACGGATTTGCTGCGCCTGTTACACGCATAGCACCATAAACATAGCTTCTTCCTGATAATGGATCACGAATTGCGCCACCTATACAGGTTGCTGCACCGCCAAAGGGTTCAATTTCTGTTGGGTGGTTGTGTGTTTCGTTTTTAAAGAGTAAAAGCCATGGTTCTTTTTTGCCATTGGTTTCAACTTCTATTTTAACTGTACAAGCGTTAATTTCTTCTGACTCGTCAAGCTTTTCGAGTTTGCCC
>JAZSNJ010000111.1:0-2116 GCA_045536355.1 Clostridia bacterium
TCATCTTTTAAAAGAATATTATATTTAGGTTTATGCTTTTTAATGAGAGAACATTCTAAATTAAGTGCTTCAATTTCCGAGTTGGTAACAATATATTCTATAGAAGAAACATTAGAAACCATAGCCAAAACTTTTGATGTGTGGCTACTTGAATTCATAAAATACTGTTTTACTCTGTTTCTTAAAACTTTGGCTTTACCTACATATATTATTTTATCATTTTTGTTCTTCATTATATATACGCCAGGGTTAAGCGGCAAAGTATCTAAAAACTCTTTTTGCACCATTGTTTGTTCCCTCCTTTACAAAAAAATATGCCCACTTTTAAAGTGGGCATAACATTTATTATTAAATTACATAGCAAAATCAATTTCAACCAATCTTTTAATTGAATTAACAGCCTCATTTTCATCAGAACCTTCTGCTATGAGTTTAACTGTCATTCCTTCACGGACGCCCAAGGACAATACACCCAAAAGACTTTTTGCATTAACTCTTCTTTCTGCACTTTCTACCCAGATACTGCTTTTGAATTCATTTGCAAGTTGAATAAATTTTGTTGCGTTTTTGGAATGCAAACCTACTTTGCTGTTAATAGTAATATCACAAGAAACCATACATAACCTCCGTTGTTTTTATGGTTAATATTGTAACTGAATTTTGCTAATAAGTCAATATCATTTTACAAAATATTACAATTTTTTATCTTTTTATCAGTTTTCACTGTAAATCACTGTTACATCAGGATGAAGTTGTAAAATTGATGCAGGAACCATAGGTGTAATTGGACCGTAAAATGCTTTTTCAAGGATATCTTTTTTATTCTGTCCGTTAGCTACAAGCAAAACTTTTTTAGCCTGCATAATAGGAAGCATACCCATTGTAATTGCACTTGTTGGAACTTCATCTTTAGAATTGAAAAATCTTGCATTTGCTTCAATTGTAGACTCATCAAGAGTTACAACATGTGTGCCTTTTTCAAACACTTCGTCAGGTTCATTAAAACCGATGTGTCCGTCAAGACCAATACCTAAAAGCTGTAAATCAATTCCGCCTAACTTTTCAATCAAAGCGTCATAATCTTTACATTCTTTATCCATATCATTTGCACAACCTGATGGTACAAAAGTTTTGCTTTTATCAATGTTTATGTGATTAAAAAGATTATCATTCATAAAGAAACGATAACTCTGGTCATTATCAGGTGTTAAGCCAACATATTCATCTAAATTAACTGATGTTACTGTAGAAAAGTCAACATCACCGTTTTTGTTGTATTCAATAAGTTTTTTGTATGTGCCTACAGGTGAAGAACCTGTTGCCAAACCTAAAACGCTTTCCGGTTTTGAAACAACCTGTGCCATAATAATGTTTGCAGCCAATTGGCTTAATCTTTCATAAGTGTCTACTTTAATAAATCTCATAACTTGCCTCCTGATTATTTTCTTTTTACAATATTATCTATTGCTTTTACAATACATCCCGCAGGAAAAACTCCTCTTAATGATGTTAATGGATAAACATTGGTATTTTTGCCGATAACTGTACCGGGATTTAAAACGCATCCGCAACCTACATCAGCATCATCACCTAAAATGCCACCTATTTTCCTTAAACCTGTTTCGTAATCTTCATCACCGTGAATTACTACAGGCTTACCATCTGCCTTTAAGTTAGAACAAATTGAACCCGCTCCCATATGTGCGTGATTACCTAAAACCGAATCACCCACATAATTATAATGAGGAACTTGAACCTTGTCAAGAAGAACACAGTTTTTAAGTTCACTTGAGTTACCAATTACACAGTTTTCACCTGTTATTACACTTCCTCTTATGAAAGCGCCCGGTCTTACTTCTGTGCCACTGCCTATAACTGTTGGGCCTTCAATTGTTGCTGTGTCATAAATTTTAACATTTTCTCCTACTAAAACTCCGTCTTTTAATAAAGTATATCCAGGAAGTCCGTTTTCAATAATTTTAGTAATGTATTCTTTAATTTTAGGAAGCATTTCCCAGGGATATTCACTGTTTTCAAAAAGCTCTCTTAAATATTCTGTTTTGCAATCAAATAATTCCATTGTTTTAACAAGCTTATTCAACGCTATGTCCCCTTT
>JAZSNJ010000044.1:0-3889 GCA_045536355.1 Clostridia bacterium
AAGTCAATTAAGATTTTAAAAGATGCATTAAAATAAAAAAACTGTGCTATATAGCACAGTTTTTTTATTTTAATGCATCTTTTAAAATCTTAATTGACTTTTTTAATAATGGGAAAGGAATGTTAAGTGGTGGCAAAAGCCTTACCTTATTTTTTGCTTTTATAACCAAAACACCGTTTTCTAAACATTTATTTATAACATCTGTTGCGTCTTTTTCAGTTTCAATGCCAATCATAAGGCCTTTTCCCGAAACGCTTTTAACACCTTTTGCACCATTTAATTCACCAAATATATATTCTGATTTTTTATTAACTTCTTCTAAAAATTCTTCTGTTAAACGGTTTATGATGCTTATTGCTCCTGCGCAGCATACAGGATTTCCACCAAAGGTTGAACCGTGCATACCATAAGACAAAACATCTTCGCACTTTTCAGAAAACATAACTGCACCAATTGGAAGTCCTCCGCCTAATCCTTTTGCGGTTGTTACAATATCAGGGCTTAAATCATAATTCATATAACTGTAGAGTTTCCCGCATCTTCCGTTACCTGTTTGTACTTCATCTACAATAATCAAAAGGTCAAGCTCTTTTGAAAGGTTTTTAATGGTTTCTATAAATTCATCGGTAAGAGGTAAAACTCCGCCCTCACCCTGAACTGTTTCAAACATAATGGCACAGCAAGGATTGTTTTTTGCAATTGCTGTTAGATCCTCTGAATTATTTGCTTCGGCATATAAAAACCCTTCTGTTAAAGGATTAAAATCCTTGTGGAAAGCATCCTGCCCCGTAGCAGAAAGAGTTGTTATTGTTCTTCCATGAAAACTGTTTTTTAAGGTTATAATATTGTAATATTCTTCACCTTTTTTAGTTATACCATAGTGCCTTGCACATTTTATGGCACATTCATTTGCCTCTGCGCCTGAATTTCCAAAAAACACTTTTTTAAGACCTGTTTTTTCACATAAAAGTTTTGCTAAATCGATGCATGGCTTTGAGTAGTAAAGGTTTGATGTATGTTGCAAAAGTTTTAATTGCTTCTTAACAGATGAAACCCATTTTTTATCGGCTATACCAAAACTGTTTACCGCAATTCCACTTGCAAGGTCAATATACTTTTTTCCGTTTTCATCTTTTAAAACAGAGCCCTTTCCCGAAACAAAGCTCACGGGAAATCTCTGATATGTATTTAATATGTAATTTTTGTCAAGCTCAAAAGTATTCAAAAAAACACCCTCTTTATTTTGTAAACATTGTGCCTATACCCTCATCGGTAAGCATTTCTATAATAATTGAGTGTGGAATTCTTCCGTCAATTATAAACACCTTTTTAACACCTGATTTAACTGCATCAATGCAGCAGTTTACTTTTGGGATCATTCCGCCTGAAATAATACCTTGGTCAATAAGTTTTGGAGCATCTTCAACCTTGATTTTAGGAATAAGAGAATTTTCGTCTTCAGGGTCTTTTAAAATTCCACATATATCTGTCATTGAAATAAGACATTCTGCCCCAACCATTTCAGCAATTTTGGCAGCTGCAGTGTCTGCATTTATATTGTAAATATTACCCTCATTATCACAGCCTATTGTAGATATTACAGGAATGTAGCCTTTGTCTAAAACATCTTCTACAGGCTCAATGTTGATTTTTGTAATTTCACCAACATATCCTAAATCTTTAGAGAGTTGTTTTGCCTGAATTAAATTACCGTCAGTTCCGCAAAGACCTATTGCTTTTCCGCCTATATTTTGCAATAGATTAACAAGGCTTTTATTAACCTTTCCTGCAAGAACCATCTGAACAATATCAACAGTTTCTTTATCTGTAACACGAAGACCGTTTTTAAACTCAGACTTTTTGCCTGTTTTTTCAAGCATTTCTGTAATTTCGGGGCCTCCGCCGTGCACAAGCACAACCTTAACACCTGTTAAGGATAAAAGCACAATATCGCCCATAACAGCCTGTTTTAATTCTTCGTTTATCATAGCATTTCCACCATATTTAATAACAACAACTTTATTTGTATATTTTTGAATATAGGGAAGTGCCTCAATTAAAACTTTTGCCCTTTGTGCATTAGTCATTTTTATCTCTCCTTTAAATCAGGTTCTGTAATCACCGTTAATTTTAACATAATCATAAGTTAAATCACAGCCCCACGCTGTAGATGAAAACTCACCGTCATTTAAATTTACCAAAATTTCTATTTCATCTTCCAAAAGTATTTCTTTTGCTTTTTCTTCGGAAAAATCTGCTCCCGAACCGTTTTTACAAACTTCAATTATGCCTTTATTTGATTTAAAAGCAACATTGATTTTTTCTACATTTACATCTGCTTTACTGTAACCAATTGCACATAAAACTCTGCCCCAGTTTGCATCTGCGCCAAACATAGCTGCCTTTAAAAGGGAAGAACAGATAACAGATTTTGCAACAGTTTTTGCTAGGGTTAAATCTTTTGCATTTGTAACTTTACATTCTAACAGCTTTGTTGCGCCTTCACCGTCTTTTGCAATTGATTTGCAAAGGTGAACGGTAACTGTGTTTAATGCTTTCATAAATTCTTTAAAATCTTCATTTTCTGCTATGATTTCTTGGTTTTCTGCCATACCGTTTGCCAAAACAGTTACCATATCATTGGTGGAAGTATCACCATCAACACTAACCATATTAAAAGTGTTTTTAATATCTTCGCTTAATGCTTTTTGAAGCATTTGAGGCGAAATATTAACATCAGTTGTTATAAACACAAGCATTGTTGCCATATCGGGATGTATCATACCCGAGCCTTTTGCAATTCCGCCCATTTTACATACTTTGTCGCCAATTTTAAAGGAAACTGCAATTTCTTTTTTTACGGTATCTGTGGTCATTATAGCTTCTGATGCATCAGCACTGTTATCACCAAGTTCTTTTACAAGAGGAGGAATACCCTCTTTAAAAGGCATAATATCAAGCTTTTGACCTATAACACCTGTTGATGCAACAACAATATCTTCTTTTTTAATATTAAGCTCATTTCCTAAAGCTGCACATATTTCGTTTGCAATATATTCACCGTCAGCGTTGCAGGTGTTTGCATTACCGCTGTTACAGATTATTGCCTGAGCAAAGCCGTCTTTAATATGCTCTTTTGTAACCTTTAAAGGAGCACCTTTAACAAGATTTGTTGTGTAAACAGAAGCTGCAGAGGCTTTTTTTTCTGAATATATTAATGCCAAATCCTTTTTGGTTCTGTTTTTTCTTATTCCGCAATGTACGCCTGATGCCTTAAAACCAATAGGTGCACAAACACCGCCTTTAATTATATCAATCATTTGTTAAATTCCTTTCCTTATATGTCAAGACTTAAAGTTTTATCAATTCCCATAGAAATATTCATACATTCTATGGCAGCGCCTGACGCGCCTTTTCCTAAGTTATCATACTGTGATATTAAAAGTATTCTGTCATCATTACCTGAAACTGTAACAAACATATTATCTTTTCCTGATAAAGCATTTCCCGAAATAAATCCACCATCATCAACGCTGTCTTTATATGTAACAACTTCTCCCTGGTATTTTTCTTTAAATATTTTAATAATATCCTCTCTGCCATAGTTTTTATTAAGGTCTTTTTTAAAGAGTGGTACAGTAACAGTCATACCCGAATAAAATGAAGATACTATAGGACAAAATACAGGAGCGTTATTAAGACCTGATATAATTGTCATTTCCTTTAGGTGCTTGTGTGATTGTGATATGCCATATTGTCTTGGAGCATCTAAAATAAAATCTCTGTCATCGTTTTCATATTCTGCAATCATTTTCTTACCGCCGCCGCTGTAGCCTGTTACCGAATGGCAGGTAAGATATAAATCTTTATCTATTAACCCTTGTTCAAT
>JAZSNJ010000128.1:0-4054 GCA_045536355.1 Clostridia bacterium
CACATAAGAAAACTGACTATATTGTAATTAAAGGCGCAATTACAGATGATACAATTACTGCTGATAATAATATCTTAAGCGTATATCTCGTAAAAAACGGAATGACTTTGAGTACTGCCTTAAAAGATATTAATAATATAGGTCATATAGGTCAGGCTAAAATTAATTTTGATGGTTCATATATATATAAATTCAGCTTTGATAAATCAGAACTGCATAAATATGACCTTTATATAAAAGCAGGAGACAATGATGTTACAGACTCACTTACTATAACCGAAGTAAATGGTGAATTTTTAAATGTTGATATTAATATTTTACGAAGCGTTATAACAGACGGTGCAGCAGTTTCCGAAACTATTGATGTAGAGGCTTCTGCTTTAAATCTTTACGGAGATATAGGTGAAAAATATAAAATAATTGTTGCTTTTTATGATGTTGACAAAAGATTAATTGATGTTTTTGTTGATGAAAACCTCTCAACAGACTATATTTCGGGGAAATATCTTTTTAAATCATCCGTACCTTTAAAAACAAGAGATATAAAAATATTTGCCTTAAACCAGATTACAACAGCTCCTCTTGGAGATTATGCCTTAAGTTCAAGGGATAACAGCGTTATGTTTACAGATGGGGATTTGGTATCATTTGGTCTTGATAAAGAATATAAAGAGATTCCTTACGATGCAACTACAAAAGAAAGATTTTTATTAAGAAGAGCAGAACTCCCTGAAGAAATGCCTGTGGTTAAATATAAAACTCCCAAGGGTAAGTACGAGCTTTATGTTTCAAATGATGGAAGCGATGAAAACAAAGGAACGATAGAGAAACCCTTTAAAACTATAGCACATGCAGTAAATGTTGCAAAGATAACTCCAAACAGTGAAGGTATAGCAATTTACTTAAGAGAAGGTGTTTATGAATTTTTATCAACAGAAATACTAAAAGGCCTTAAAGGAAATGCTGACAACCCTATATTTGTTTCTGCATACCCTGGGGAAGAAGTTAAGTTTATTGCAGCTTACAAACTTGATAATTCCCAATTTAAACCTGTAACAGATGGGGAAAAACTTGAAAGACTTGATAAAAATGTAAGGGATACAATAAGAGTAATTGACCTTAAAGAACAGGGGATAGATTATGTTCCTGCTATAAATGGCGAACAAATGGGTTCAGCCCTTTTTATGGACGGAAACACCTTTAATATTGCAAGATATCCTAACACAGGCTATGCTAAGGTGGAACAGGTTGTTGATGAGGGTCCAGTTAAATATATTAATGAACAAATCAATCCCAATTATTATAATGACGGCAGAGGCTTTACAATAGGCCTGGTTAACGATAAAGAACCCTTAAGCTGGAAAGATACCGGCGATATCTGGGTTCGTGGCGGATTTAGATATGAATGGTATCAGGTTTATACACCTATTAAAATTGATTATGAAAACAGCAGTTTTAATTCAAGAGGGGCAGAGTCAGTACACGGTGTTAAAGCAGGTTCGGATTTCTGGTACTATAATGTATTTGAAGAATTAAACTTCCCGGGTGAATACTATATTGACAGAAACGAAATGAAACTGTATCTGTACCCGATAGGGGATATAAAAAGCAGCTCAAACATTTTTTTATCTGTTGCTACAGGATCTCTTATGAATGTTGCCGACTGTAAAAACTTAATAATAAGCGATATTAACTTTGAGGCAGGAACTAAAGAGGCTGTGGTATTAAATGACTGTGAAGATGTAGTGTTCCAGAGATGTAATTTCCAGAATTTTGGTTCAAATCAGGCAGTGTTTAAAACTTCAAAACGCTGTGGATTTACAAGCTGTAAGTTTGTTAAGTTTGGCGACAGAGCATTTTATACGGGAACAGGCATGAATATTGACAAAATAGAGCCTTTTAACAACTTTATACAAAACTGTGCAATAAATGGTAATAAAGACCAGATACTTCACTCTATGACTTCATTTTCAGGCGTAGGTGAAATTGCATCTCACAATCTTTACACAAACGGTTATGCGACAGGTGCAGGTACAGGCGGTTGGGAAGGCATTGTAGAATATAACGAATTTGTTGCAAGTCCCAAATATCAGTTAGACTCCGGCGGTACTTATGGCGGCGGCAGTACCGGTGTAAGAGGATACCATATAAGATATAATTACATTCACGATATACTTCCCAATAGCACAAGTCAGCTTACAAGAGGTATATATGTTGATGTAATGGGCTCGGACACTTTAATATACGGAAACATTATGTATAAAATCCCGGCAGGAATATTTGCGCACGGCGGAAGAGACCATACATATTTTAATAACATTTCGGTAGCACTAAATTCTCCATCAAGCTTTGCAGCTGCAAACTCACTTAATATGTTTAATCCTGCTCCAAGTGCAACTATGTTAAGCCGCACCGAGTATATAAGACCAACCGAAGCAATTAAGTCAAGATTTCCTAACTATTATAAATGGCTTTTGGTTCGAAACAAGGTTGCAGATGACTTTAATAATGCAGATGGAAATTATGTAAGGGGCGATGAATGGAACGAAGTTTTTGCTCCTATTAACTTCTACTATGCAAATAATGTATCTGCATTAGGCGGTGGTAAGTTTATATACTCCACAAGTGTTGACTGGGACCAGACCGAGGGACTTAATACAAACTTTACAACTAATAATGACCCGTTTGTGGATTTAGAAAACCGCAATTTCAATATAAGAAAAGATGCAGACATTTATACTGCAATTCCTGATTTTGAAGCACCTGACTTTGACAATATGGGACTTTTAATCGGTAAAGATTATATGCTTGAAAAACCTAAAATGAGCGATTATGGAGACATTTTTGCATTTTCACCTGCTGATGGTGATGTGGGAACTCATAACGCATCAAAGATTGAATTTTTGTGGACAGATGTAATATGGTCAAACCGTTACAGATTAGAAATTGCAACCGACAAAAACTTTGATAATGTAGTATATGATAAAACCATAGAGTATGAATATGCTACAATTGAAAATCTGGAGGCAAATACAACATATTACTGGAGGGTAACAGCAACAACACTTTCAAAATCTGTTGACCCAACACCACTTTACTCTAAAGTGTTTACATTCACAACTGCAGAATAAAATAAGGAGAGAGCTACGCTCTCTCTTTTTATTTGCATTTTTTTTGCGTTTGTGCTAAAATGTTAACAAATGGGATAAAATAGGTACTGATATACCTAAAGGAAAGGAAATGTATTATGGCTGACAAAAAATTTGATTCTTTAAAAAAAGAATTACTTTATGACGGAAAAGATAATGCAGGGAAGTTACAACAAAAAGATATAAAGGAAGCTTTTGCTTTTGCAGAAGGATATAAAACCTTTTTAAATGCTTGTAAAACTGAAAGAGAATGCACAAAATGGTTTGTGGAAACAGCAGAAAAACAGGGCTTTAAATCCATCTTAGAGTATAAATCTTTAAAAGCCGGAGATAAAGTATATATCAAAAACACAGAAAAATGTGTTATGTTCTTGGTTGTAGGAACCGAAGATTTAGAAAACGGTTTAGATATTATAGCGTCTCATATGGATTCACCACGCCTTGATACAAAGCCTAATCCACTCTTTGAAGACACAAATATTTCTTATTTTAAAACACATTATTACGGTGGAATTAAAAAATATCAGTGGCTTACAGTTCCACTTGCTATTCATGGCTTAGTTGTAAAACCAAACGGTGAAAAGATTAATATTGTAATTGGTGAAGACGAATCTGACCCTGTATTTTGTATTGCAGACTTACTTCCTCACTTAGCAGCATCACAAATGTCAAAAACAGGCTCTAAAATTATAGAGGGCGAAAAGCTTAATGTGATACTTGGCACATACAGCGTTGATAAAGATGTAGCTGATGGTGTTAAGCTTAATGTTATGAAGCTTTTAAACGATAAGTTTGGCATTACAGAAAGAGATTTCATAAGTGCAGATATTGAGATTGTTCCTGCATATAAAGCAAAAGATGTAGGTCTTGACAGAAGCTTAATTGGCAGCTACGGTCAGGACGAC
>JAZSNJ010000034.1:0-3160 GCA_045536355.1 Clostridia bacterium
AATTTTCTGCCCATCAAAACGCCCATAACAGACGCCATCATAAGTCCTCTTGTCCAGCCACTTGAGTCGCCAAGACAATGAAGACCTTTTATACTGGTATTAAAATCTGTATCCATTTTAACACGGTTTGAGTAGAACTTAAGTTCAGGTGCATACAAAAGTGTTTCGTTTGATGCAAAGCCCGGAACAACTTTATCTACTGCCTTTATGAAGTTTATGATATTCATCATTGAACGATACGGAAGTGCAGCTGTGATATCCCCTGCCTCTGCATCAGGAAGTGTTGGTTTAACATTTGACTGTGCAAGTTCTTTTGGCCAGGTCCTCTTACCGTCTAAAATATCACCGAAACGCTGAACTAAAATGTGCCCCGCTCCAAGCATATTTGCAAGTTCGCCCACTTTCTGAGCATATGCAATAGGCTGATTAAAAGGAGTGCTGAAATTGTGTGAGCACAAAATTGCAACATTTGTGTTGTTTGATTTAAAGTCTTTATAAGAATGACCATTTACAACAGCTAAATCATTATCATAGTTTTCCTGGCTCACAAAACCACCAGGGTTCTGGCAGAATGTTCTTACTTTGTTTTTAAAGGGCTGTGGGTATCCAATTAGCTTTGATTCATACAAAATCTCGTTAACCTTTTCCATAACTTCATTTCTTACTTCAACACGGACACCGATATCAACTGTGCCGGGTTCGTGAGCAATATTATGGTCAGTACAAACTTTTTCAAGCCACTGTGCCCCTCTTCTTCCTGTTGCAACTACAGTATGAGAAGCGTAAATCTCTTCGGTTTTACCGTTTATCGAAACTTTTGCGCCCTTACACACGCCATCTTCTAAAATAAGGTCTAAACATTCGCTACCAAAAATCAATTCAACGCCGTTATCTTTTAAATGGTTTTCAAGTGCAAGGTAAATATCCTGTGCTTTTTCGGTGCCTAGGTGGCGGATAGGACAGTCAACAAGCTTTAAACCTGCCTGAATGGCATCTTTTCTTATTTTTTTAACTTCATCAGAGTTGTTTATTCCTTCAACATGCTCATCTGCGCCAAACTCAAGATAGATTTTATCTGTGTAATCTATGGTTTCCTGAGCTAAAGATTCGCCTATCAAGTTAGGTAAATCTCCCCCTACATCTGTGCTTAACGAAAGCTTCCCGTCAGAAAAAGCACCGGCGCCTGAAAAACCTGTTGTTATATGACAATACGGCTTGCAGTTAACACATTTCTGGGTTTTGCTTTTAGGACAGCTTCTTTTTTCAATAGGCTGACCTTTTTCAACTATTGTAATTTTTTTGTCAGAACCCTTTTTAAGCATTTCTATCGCTGTAAAAATACCTGCAGGTCCTGCTCCTATAATCAATACATCTGTTTTCATTTTATCATCCCTCTTATTTATCTTTCTTCCCTAAAATATGGAAGACCAAGTGATTGAGGAGGCTGATTTTCCCTCTTGTTTCTAACACTTGTAAATATTAAAACAACTATTGTAACAACATAAGGGAGCATATTAAATATCGCAACTGCACTTCGGCTTAAACCCGAAATATAGGAATATGCAATGTAAAGTCCGCCAAATAAGAATGAACCTAATATTCCAAGGTTTGGTTTCCATAAAGCAAATATTACAAGTGCTATTGCGAGCCATCCTCTGTCGCCAAAACCACCGTTTGTCCACGAACCGCCTGTATAGTCCAAAATAAAGTAAAGTCCTCCAAGACCTGCTATTACACCGCCTACAATTGTTGCAATATACTTATATTTTGTAACATTGATACCTGCGGCATCGGCTGTTGCAGGATTTTCACCAACTGCTCTTAAATGAAGACCTATTCTTGTCTTGTTTAAAACAAAAGCTGAAACAAAAGCAATTATTACTGCTAAATAAGCCAAAAATCCATAGGATAAAAATACTTCGCCAAACCAACCGAGTTTATCTGCAAAAGGCAGAGATGTTTTATAAATATCTGCTGTTGCTTTTACAGAAATGTTGCCGCCACCTGCAAATATTTTAGTAAGTGAGCCACCCCAGAAATCGCCAAAACCAACACCGAAAGTTGTTAGTGCAAGACCTGTTACATTCTGATTGGCACGAAGTGTAATTGTCAAAAAACTGTATATGAGTGCTGCAAGTGCCGAGCCTAAAACCGATGATAAGAGCGGAATTACAATACACCAGAAAGTTTGTGGTGCGGAAACCGACTGCTCATATATATAAGCACCTATAATACCTGCACTGCCGCCCACATACATAATTCCCGGAATACCCAGATTAAGGTTTCCTGATTTTTCTGTTATAATTTCACCCGTTGAGCCAAACAAAAGAGGAATGCCCTGTTCAATTGCTTTTTTCAAAATAGTAGCTAACATACATTACCCCTCCTTATGCTTTCCTCTGAAATTAACTTTATACTGCACGAAAAATTCGCTGCCTATGATAAAGAACAGTATAATACCTGTTAATATATCAGATATACTTTCATTAAGATTAAATGTTGTTGAAATTTCACCTGCTCCGCGCTCTAAAAATACAATCAGAAATGATGTGAGCATCATAATAACAGGATTAAATTTTGCAAGCCACGATACCATAATGGCAGTAAAACCCATACCACCTACTGTATCAACATTTATTGAATGGTCAGTTCCTGCAACAATCAAAAGACCACCAAGACCGCAAATTGCACCGGATAGTGCCATTGTACGAAGTATTACTTTTTTAACTGTTATTCCTATATATCTTGCTGTGTTTTCACTTTCACCAACAACAGATATTTCATAACCGTGCTTACTGTATTTTAGATAAATATACATAGCTACAGTAACCACTAAAACTATTAAAATATTAAAAAGATATTTCTGTCCGAAAAGTGTAGGAAGCCATCCACCGTGAGTTGCGCTGTTTATAACACCTACCGTATTTGAATCTTTCGGGTTTTCCCAGAAAACTATACAAAATGAAACAAGCTGCATTGCAACATAGTTCATCATAAGAGTAAAGAGCGTTTCATTTGTGTTAAACGCTGCCTTAAAGTATGCAGGAATAACCCCCCACAGCATACCTGCAATCATTGACACTAGAAACATAAGTGGAATTAATATAACAGGTGGAATTTTATCACCAAAATATATCATACATGCTGCTGCGGCAAGACC
>JAZSNJ010000091.1:0-4038 GCA_045536355.1 Clostridia bacterium
ATACTTCTTTTTCTCAAATACCAAAGGATATTGTTTCGGACAATTAACAAAGGTGTTTTCGTCAACAGTTACACCTTTATCTACTATTACATTTGTAAGATTCGAGCCTTGTTTAATCACAGCGTTCTGCAGTATTACACAACCGTCAATCTTAACATCTCCTTCTATTACTACCGATCTTGAAACAATGGAATTTGTAACCTCTCCTTTAATTATTGTTCCATCTGCAACAATAGAATGTTTAACATTGCTTCCTGCAACATACTGTGCAGGAGGAGAGTCTTTTGTTTTTGTATAAACAGGTGAATTTTTGTTAAAAAGTTCGCCCAAGACATTAAGTTCAAGCATATCCATATTTGTACGGTAATAACTGTCAATAGAGTTAACACAACTTAAATAACCTGTAAACTCATAACCTTTTACTGTGTAGCCTGACATATTATCATAAAAATATTTTTTAAAGTTCTTGCTTATACCGTCAGACATAGCCTTATAAAGTATTTCACTTAAGGTTTTCTTTTTCATTACAAACATTTCCATTGAAATGTTTAAGTCATTTTCAATACCTATATTTTTATATGCGCTTTTTACAAGGTTATCCTGCCCTATTTTATATGCATCGCAGTTTAAAAATGCTGTTTCGCCGTTATTAATCTTTTTATATACTGCAACAACATCTGCTCCGCTTTCTTCAAAATATTCTCCTACTGCTTCAAAATCAATATTGCAAACCATATATGAAGAACATACAATTACATTTTCAGGAGTAGATTTGTTTAAAAATTCAATATGCGCTGCATAACCCGGACCACCATCTTTATCCATTGAGCCACCCAAAAGGTTATTGTTGAATAAAAAGATGCCGTCAGTTTTCCTGTCTAAATTCCAGGGCTTTCCGTTCCCAATATGGTCAGGAAGAGACCTTGTCGATTTATTTGCAAACACGCTGACATGTTTAATTCCTGCATTTACCATGCCTGACAAAACAAAGTCCATCATTCTGTATCTTCCGGCAACAGGAACGGTTGCAAGAGGTCTGAATTTTGTAAGACTTCTTATGTTTTTTTCATTTTCTTCAAGATTAATTATACCCATATAGTTTCTTAACATATTTCACACCTCCGTTAATCATTAAGATAGGTTGACGGTCTTATAACAATTCCGTCTTTTATTAAAACAATTTCTTCACCATCACCAATGTTATTGTCGCCATTTACAGTTGCACCAGGTCCGATAATTGCTTTATTTACAACTGCACCTGCTAAAACTTTTACATCTTTCATTACAACCGAATCTTTAACTGATGCACCCTCTGCTATATAAACCCCAGGATAAACAATAGAGTTTTCAATTTTGCCTAAAATTACGCTTCCTTCCGACACTAAAGAATTAATTACTTCAGCATTTTCCGAAATGTACTGCGGTGCTAAAGTACTTGATTTTGTATATATTTTCCAGTTCTTATCAAAAATATCAAGCTCATTGTCAGGATTCAGTAAATCCATATTTGCTTCCCATATGCTATCAATTGTACCAATATCCCTCCAGTATCCTGCAAACGGATAAGCGTACATAAGTTTATCATCATTTAGCATTTTGGGAATAATATTTTTCCCAAAGTCGTGTGCAGAAGTTTGCTCTTTGGCATCTTCAACAAGATATTCTCTTAAAGTCTTGTAGGTGAAAATATATATACCCATTGATGCAAGTGTGCTCTTTGGATTTTCAGGTTTTTCCACGAACTCACTTATTCTGTAGTTCTCGCCTGTATTCATAATACCAAATCTTGATGCTTCTTTCAAAGGAACATCAATTACTGCAATGGTAGCATCTGCATTTTTTTCAATGTGATAACGAAGCATTTTATCATAATCCATTTTATAAATATGGTCTCCTGACAGAATTAAAACATATTCAGGATTATATTTATCCATAAAATAAAGGTTCTGATATATGGCATCGGCTGTTCCTTTGTACCAGTCGCCACCCGCTTCGCTCATATATGGTGGGAGAAGATAAACACCTCCGTCAGAAATATCTAAATCCCAAGGCATACCAACGCCTATATGCTCATTTAATGCCCATGGTTTATACTGCGTTAAAATACCTATGGTATCTATTCCTGAGTTGGCACAGTTACTTAAAACGAAGTCAACAATTTTATATTTGCCTCCGAAATCAACTGCCGGTTTTGCTACATTGCTTGTAAGTGATTTAAGTCTTGAGCCTTGCCCTCCGGCTAAAATCATTGCCACCATTTCTTTTTTCTTCATTTATGGTTCATCCTCTCTTTTTATGTCTGTTATTTTTAGACCATTTCAAGTATTATTCCACCAAAAGGCGGAATATCAATGTTTACACTGAAATTTTGTTCACCTTTAGGAATAGCTTTTGGTGATATAAGACCTCTGTTTACATTATTGCCTCCACCGTATAACACATTATCTGTTGAGTATATTTCCCTATAATCGCTAAAAAAAGGAACTCCAACAGAAAAGTTTTCATATTTCATGGGGGTAAAGTTTACTATAAATATTAAAACATTTTTCTTGTCATTTGACATTCGGGCAAAAGACACTATACTTTTATCACTGTCGTTTGCATCGCACCAGCAGAAACCTTCCCACGAACTGTCATTTTCCCACATTGCTCTGTTTGAAAGGTATATGTGATTCAAATCGGCTGCAGCATATTTCATACCCGCATATTCCTGATACTGTAAAAGCTTCCATTCAAGCTGTTCGTAAAAACGCCACTCTAATGAACTCGCAAATTCATTTCCCATAAACATAAGCTTTTTGCCCGGCATACCATACATATATGTCATAAAACTTCTTACCTGGGCAAACTTATCAACTCTGTAGCCCGGCATTTTTTCAACCAAGGAACATTTACCGTGAACTACTTCATCATGCGAAATTGGCAAAATAAAGTTTTCACTGTAAGCATAACACATACCAAAAGTAAGATTTTTATGAACATACTTTCTGTATATCGGGTCAAGCTTAATATATGCTAAAGTATCATTCATCCAGCCCATATTCCACTTAAAATCAAAACCAAGTCCGCCATCGCTTACAGACCTTGTAACCTTAGGCCAGTCTGAAGAATCCTCTGCACACATAATGTTTTGTGGATACTCTCTTTTTATGGTTTCATTTAATTTTTTTATAAATCTTATTCCCTCTAAATTCTGGAAACCGCCAAATTCATTTCTAAGTTCATCTTTGTCGCCTTTCCCAAAGTTTGAAAACAAAATGTTGGCAACTGCGTCTACCCTTATTCCGTCAATATTATATTTGTCCATCCAAAAAACTGCATTTGAAATTAAAAATGATACAACTTCGGGTTTTGTAAAATCAAAGTTATATGTTCCCCAACCAGGATTATCTGAAAGACTTTCGTTTAAATATTCATAAAGAGGAGTTCCGTCAAACCTGTAAAGCCCGTGTGCATCTTTACAAAAATGCCCCGGTACCCAGTCCATTATTATTCCTATACCCGCATTATGAAGCATATTAACAAAATACTGAAAATCTTCAACGCTTCCGTATCTTGATGTTAAAGAATAATATCCCGTTGTCTGATATCCCCACGAAGCATCAAGTGGATATTCCATAAGAGGCATAAGTTCAACATAGTTATATCCCATTTCCAGAAGATACTGAGTGATTTTCGGTGCAATCTCTCTGTAACTATAAAAACTGCCGTCTTCTTTAGTCATAAATGAGCCTAAGTGTATTTCGTAAATGTTTACGGGACTCATAAAAATATTTCTGTTTGGCTTATTTTTCACATATAAGGAGTTATCAATAAACCGGGGGATAGTTTTTACAACAGATGCAGTATCCGGCCTAACTTGTGAATAAAAAGCAAAAGGGTCTGCCTTTAGGACAGTCTTACCCTTATATGTTATAGCATATTTATAAATATCATTTTCTTTAATGTCATCACAAAACAGATACCAAATCCCATTTTTATTTTCCATAGGATTGGCACTATTGTCCCAATTATTAAATTCACCGCATAAAGATACTG
>JAZSNJ010000081.1:0-8341 GCA_045536355.1 Clostridia bacterium
AAGACCGCTTGGCCTCCGACTTTGTTACAATAATCTGCGGTAGATATATGCCGGTGTGGTGGAATTGGCAGACGCGCTGGACTCAAAATCCTGTGGTAGTGATACCGTATCGGTTCGACCCCGATCACCGGCACCAGAAAAAAAGACATTTTTCGACAAAGAAAAATGTCTTTTTTTCGTCGATATAAATCTCTTGCGAGATTTTCGATATGTCTTGCAGACTTGATATGTGCTGACGCACTCGATATGTCGCTAACGCAACGAGATTTATATCATATCGAGTTTGAGTGAAGCGAAAACATATCGATTTTGTGATAACAAAAATATCGAGCAAACGAAGTTTGCATATCGACAGAAAATAAAAATATCTCTATGGTTCGGCTTTTCCAGAAAAGAACACCTTTTGGTGTTCTTTTTTTGTGTAGATAATAAACCTTAATTGTCAATTATAGGATAAAGCTGGATTGTGTTTCCACCGTCTACTACAAGCTCTGCACCTGTTGTGTTTCTTGCGTGTGCTGCGAAATAATAAACTGCATCTGCAATATCTTCGCCTACTGCTACATCGCCTAATGGTGTGTATCTTGACGGTACATTGTTATAAAAGTCAGGATTTTTGTCCCATCTGTCAGTTCTTATCATACCAGGCAATACTGCATTAATTCTTATGTTGTATTTACCTAAATCAAGAGCCATTGCACGCATCATACCAAGCTGTGCACCTTTTGATGCTGAATATGCAATTCTGTTAGGAATTGCTCTGTAGGCTGTATTGGAATTAACAAAAATTATGTTTCCTCCACCGTTTTCTTTCATTCTTTTTGCAGCATGTTCTGATAAAGAATAGTTCCACGAAACATTTGTGTTTATAACACGCATAAAATCTGTAAGCGGATTTTCAAAAACTGTAATACCAAGTCCCTGGTCGGCTGCATTTAAAACAAGAGTTTCAATAAATATATTTTGTTCATCTAAGCTTTTAAAAAGCTCTTCAACCGACTTTTCATCAACAGTTCTTTCGTCTAAAAGTGAGTCAATATGATAGCCTATAATTTTAACTTCGGGAAACTTTTCTTTATACTCTTTTTCTGCCAAATGTACCTTTTCTTTGTTTCTTCCTGTAAATACTATGTTATAACCCTCAGAAGCAAATTTTTCTACTATTGCAACACCTGTATTAATACAAGCGCCTGTAATCAAAGCTGTTTTCATTTTTGTATCTCCTTTAAAAATAAAATTCTGATTTTTGAGGTCTTATATCTGTTAAAGCGCCTGTATAATGTCTTAATGTGTGTGGCTGATAAGGATGCTTTAAGCACTCCTGTTCATCAATTTCAATGCCAAGACCAGGCTTATCGGGAATTGTGATATATCCGTCTTTATATTCTAAAGACTCGTTTGTAACATCTTTTCTCCATGTAACATCAGAATACATAATTTCCAAAATTTCAAAGTTAGGACAACTTGCTGCGAGTTGAAGTGTTGCGGCGTTTGCAACAGGACCTGACGGATTGTGCGGAGCAAAAGGTATGTATCTGCACTCTGCTTCTGCTGCAATCTTTTTAAGCTCCATAATTCCTCCTGCGTGTGAAATATCAGGCTGAATGTAGTCTGCTGCCATAAGGTCAAACATTTTTCTGTAGTCCCATCTTGTGTAAAGTCTTTCACCTGCAGAAATTGCAACAGGAGATTTGTCTCTTACCATTTTTAAAGCCTCTAAATTATCAGGCGGAACAGGTTCTTCAAAAAACATTGGCTTAAACTGTTCAAGCTCTTTTGCAATTTTTATTCCTGTCGGGATATTAAATCTTCCGTGTCCTTCAATTAAAAGGTCAACATCATTTCCAACTGCATCTCTTACTGCGGCAACACAACGGAGTGCCTTGTCAAGCTCTGCATTTGAGATATTTAAGTAGTTTTTGCCAAACGGATCCCACTTCATTGCGGTAACGCCACGCTCTACTGCAATTTTAGCCTTTTCGCCAAATTCTTCAGGCTCTTTGGCACCTGCAAACCAACCGTTTACATAAATTCTTACCTTATCGTGCACTTTGCCACCCATAAGCTGATATACAGGTACATTAAGGCTTTTACCCAAAATATCCCAAAGCGCCATTTCAACCGCAGATAAAGCTGACATTAAAACAGGGCCGCCTCTCCAGTAAGCATCTCTGTAGATGCTATGAAAATGCTGTTCAATATCTAAAGGATTTTTACCTGTTAAATATTCTTTTATGTGCTCTACTGCGCCCAAAAGCGCCTTTTCCTTGTATTCAAGTGTAGCCTCACCCACACCTGTAATTCCTTCATCGGTATAAACCTTAACAAACACCCAGTTTGTTCTGAAGCAATCTACCGCAAAGGTTTTAATATCGGTTACTTTCATTTTAACTTTACCTCCTTAAAAATTTCAGGTATAATTTTATTTTCATATTGGAGCGCAATTGCATCAATATCATCAAACATTCCAACATGAACAGGTACTGCAAAATTTGGCTTAATTTTATTTAAAAATGCGTTTGCATCTATTAAATTCATATTGTTACCTACTCCGTTTACAGGAAGAAAAACCGCATATATATCATTTGGGATATCTTTAAAAATTTCTTGGTTATATAATGTATCTCCCGTAATGTAGTACTTTTTATTGTTGTATTCGATTATAACCCCTATGGCGCAAGAGTCGCTATGCTCTGCCTTAACTGCCCTGAAGGTTACTCCCTTTTCTGTCCACACTGTACCTCGGTTAAATGAAACATAATTATTGTCTCCCCCGATTTTTCTTACCTCATTAAAGACAGATGTCGGCGAAAGCACCAAAACCTTTGATTTGTCATTAACAAAGTATGGAACAGTTTCAGGGTCATAATGGTCCAAGTGATTATGTGTAAAAATCATTATGTCAGGCTTAATCTTTAAAAATTCTTCATTAACTTCCTGTCTTCTGTAATTTTTGGGATTTATTTTATAAACAGAATTTGAAAGATAAGGGTCTATCATAATCTTTAAATCATCAGTTTCAAACAAAAGCCCTGCCTGACCTAAATATGTAATTTTCATTTTATCACCCCTTATTGACTTTTATTATAATTTATTTTATAATATATTTTACTAAATAAATATAGTAATCTTATTATATTTATTAGATATCTTACTGTTTTAGGAGAAAATTAAAATGGAAATGGTGTTACCCGAAATAATTGCGGCAGGAATTTATAATTCGCAAGTAGTTGTAAAAAATACAACAATTACAAGAAACAGAAAAACAACCATGTTTGAAATTGAGCTGCCCTTAACAAAAACAGGAGGCATATCTTATATAGATAATGAGCAGTCTTTGATATCTCCGGATATTATTATCTGTGCAAAGCCGGGGCAAGTGAGACACACCAAACTTCCTTTTATGTGTTATTATATTCACTTAATTGTAAAACATGGTTCTCTTTATGACCTTCTTATGGGTATGCCAAGCTTTTTGAAAACCGAAAAAAGCAAAAAGTATAAAGACCTTTTTTTAAAGATTATTAAGTATGAACAATCCCCCTTAAAAAGCGACAAGATAATTTTAAACAGCCTGATTTTAGAGCTTATTTATATGTTAAATTCTGATGCTGAAAAACAAACTTATCTAAAAAATGAAAAGCATAATTCAAATTACATAATAAATAATGTTATAAAATACATAAAGGATAATTTGTCGGAAGACTTGTCTTTAACCGCTCTTTCTTCGTATGCAAATTTAAGCCCAATTCATTTCCATAACACCTTTAAGGCATCAACGGGCAAAACACTACGCGAATATGTAGAAAGTGAGCGCATAAAAAAAGCCTGTGATCTTTTGGTTACCACAGACTATACCTTAACAAGAATATCCGAAGAATGCGGATTTTCCTCTCAAAGCTACTTTAGCTTTGCTTTCAGACGGAAAATGAATTTAACGCCCCGTGAATACGCAAAGAGAATATTTAACAAATATGAAGCAAATTACTAATTAAAAAGACGCCTAAAGGCGTCTTTTTAATTTATCTCTGCAGCTTTAACTGTGTTTTTCATAAGCATTGCAATTGTCATAGGTCCAACACCGCCCGGAACGGGAGTTATTGCACTTGCAACTTCTTTCACATTTTCAAAATCAACATCGCCTGTTAATTTCCCGTTTTCATCTCTGTTAATTCCAACATCAATTACAACTGCGCCGGGTTTTACCATATCTTTTGTTACAAAACCTGCTTTTCCTACTGCACTTACCAAAATATCTGCTCTTTTGGTAACTTCCTTAATATCTTTGGTTTTAGAGTGGCAGATTGTTACTGTTCCGCTTTTATGAAGTAAAAGCATTGCCTGTGGTTTTCCTACAATATTACTTCTGCCGATTACAACACATTCTTTCCCTGCGATGTCAATCCCTGTTTCTTCAATTAAGTGCATAACACCAAAAGGTGTGCATGGCACAAAGTCAAAATCACCAATCATAATTTTGCCGACATTTACAGGGTGAAAAGCATCAACATCTTTTTTAGGATTTATGGTGTTTAAAACAGTTTTTTCGTCAATATGTTTTGGAAGTGGCAACTGTACTAAAATACCTGAAATTTCTTTTCTTCCGTTTAAAACTTCTATTAAATCTATAAGTTCTTCCTGCTTGGTTTCATGGGGCATAATATATTCTTCGGAATAAATGCCAAGCTCCTCACATGCTTTTTTCTTATTACCTACATATACTTTAGATGCAGGGTCATCACCAACTAAAATAACTGCAAGACCTACATTTTTACCTGCGTTTTTTAGGTTTTGAACCTCTTGCTTTAACTGGTCCTTTATTTTTTGAGAAACTGCTTTTCCGTCTATTATCATTGCCATTTTTCTTTTCTCCTTTTGGTGTATTATTTTTTATAACTCTGGGTTTTATAAGACACTTTTTGTCAAAGCCTATTAAATCTTCTCTCCCTGCCTTATATAGAGCCTTTTTAACTATTTCATAGTTCTCAGGGCGTTTATACTGAAGTAGTGCCCTTTGCATTTTCTTTTCTTCATAGCTTTTTGGGACATAAACCTTTTCCATTGTTCTTGGGTCAAGTCCTGTATAAAACATACAGGTTGAAAGAGTGCCAGGTGTTGGATAAAAATCCTGCACCTGCTCGGGTGTGTAGCCTGTATCTCTTAAATACTCTGCTAAAATAATTGCATCATTTAAAGTACTTCCCGGGTGGCTTGACATAAGATAAGGAACGATATATTGTTCTTTTCCTAATTGCTTATTTATATCAAAATACTTTTTAACAAACTTTTCGTACACAGTTTTAGAGGGCTTACCCATATAGTACAAAACATTATCAGATACATGTTCGGGTGCAACCTTTAACTGTCCGCTTATGTGGTGTTCACAAAGCTGTTTGAAAAAGCTGTCATTTTTGTCATAAATTAAATAGTCATACCTTATTCCTGAACGCACAAAAACCTTTTTAACCTTTGGAATTTGTGATAGTTTTTTTAGTAGTGATGCATACTCGGTATGGTCAACCTCTAAATTCTCACAAGGTACAGGAAACAAACACTGTCTGTTCGGACAGTTTCCCTTTTCGCCCTGTTTTTTGCAAGATGGTTTTCTAAAGTTTGCAGTAGGACCTCCGCAATCGTGAATGTAGCCTTTAAAATCAGGGTCCCACACCATTTTTTCTGCTTCTTTTATGAGTGATTGCTGACTTCTTGAAGTAACAATCCTGCCCTGATGAAAAGTAAGGGCACAGAAGTTACAGTTACCAAAGCACCCTCTTGACGATGTTAAACTGAATTTAACCTCTTTTATTGCAGGAATTCCGCCATCTTTTTCATACATAGGGTGATATGTTCCCATATAGGGAAGAGAATACACCCTGTCCATCTCTTTTGTAGAAAGAGGCTTTGCAGGTTTGTTTTGCACAACATAGTTTTTGCCATGCTGCTGAATTAAAATGTTGCCCGAATAAGGGTCTTGATTTTTATACTGAAGATAAAAGCTTTCTGCATACTTTTTCTTATCCTGACAAATTTCGCTGTAAGAATGACAGGCAAAGCATTTTGTTAAAGGAATTGATGAAGAAAGGTAACATGTACCGTCAATATCTGTAAGGTCTTTAACATTTTCACCGTCATTTAATCTTTTGGCAATTTCTTCAATCTGTCTTTCGCCCATGCCGTAGATTAAAAGGTCAGCCCCCGAATCTACTAAAATTGAATGGCGGACCTTATCGTCCCAGTAATCATAATGGGCAAATCTTCTAAGTGATGCCTCCAAACCGCCGATAATTACTGGAATGTCAGAAAAAGCTTCTTTTATTCTGTTGGTGTATACTATTGCAGGTCGGTCAGGCCTAAAACCTGCTTTCCCCCCGGGCGAATAGCTGTCATCATTTCTTTTCTTTTTAGATGCTGTGTAGTGGCACACCATAGAGTCAATATTACCGGTAGCAACTAAAGCTGCAAGGCGCGGCCTTCCAAGCTTTAAAAAGTCTTTTGTGCTGTGCCAGTCAGGCTGAGCTATAATTCCCACGCTAAATCCCAAAGACTCCAAAACTCTTCCTATAATTGCGTGACCGAAAGAAGAATGGTCAACATAAGCATCTGCCGAATATATAATAAAATCAAGCTCTTTTATATTTCTTTTTTCCATATCCTGTAAAGATACAGGTAAAAAATCTTTTATCAATTATCTCACCTTTACTAATTATACAATATAAGTCAAATCTTTGCAATTATTTTTTGTCTTTATGCAACATTTTGTATAAAAACAATTAATTTTCTCATATTTATACATATTAATTCGAATTTTGGTTATAAATATGCAAAAAAGTGTTGCAATTTTCAAAAATGTATGCTAATATATCACTATAAACTAATTTTAAGTGTTTTGGGAGTGAATTTTATGAACCTTAAAGGCAGAGATTTTTTAAAACTTTTAGATTTTTCAAGCGATGAGATTGATTATCTTTTAGATTTAGCAGCAGATTTAAAAAACAAAAAGAAAAACGGTATTAAGCATAGAGTTTTAGAGGGCAAAAACATTGCCCTTATATTTGAAAAGACAAGTACAAGAACAAGATGTTCTTTTGAAGTTGCGGCGCACGATTTGGGTATGGGTGTTACATATCTTGATTCAAACGGTTCACAAATAGGTCAGAAAGAAAGTATTGCAGATACTGCGAGAGTGTTAAGCACTATGTATGATGGAATTGAATATCGTGGTTTTGGTCAGGAATTGGTTGAAGAATTAGCTAACTTTGCATCTGTTCCTGTCTGGAATGGCTTAACTAACGAATTTCACCCAACACAGATTTTGGCAGACTTTTTAACTATAAAAGAAAAGTTTGGTTATTTAAAGGGAATTAATTTTGTATATATTGGTGATGCAAGATTTAATATGGCAAACTCACTTATGATAGGGTGTGCAAAAATGGGTGTAAACTTTACTGCCTGTGCACCAAAAAAATATTTTCCTGACAAAGCGCTCCAGAATAAAGCATTAGAAATTGCAAAAACCTCAGGCGCAAAAATAAGCTTTGTTGAAGACCCGATTGAGGCAACCAAAAACGCTGATGTGATTTACACCGATGTATGGGTTTCAATGGGTGAACCGATTGAAGTATGGGAAGAAAGAATTAATGATTTAGCTCCATATCAGGTAAATAAAAAACTGATGCAAAATGCATCGGAAAATGCAATCTTTATGCACTGTTTACCTGCATATCATGATTTAAAAACCAAGGTTGGAAAACAAATGGGTGAAAGATTTAATCGTGATGCAATGGAAGTAACCGATGAAGTGTTTGAAAGCAAACAGTCGGTAGTATTTGATGAAGCAGAAAACAGAATGCACACAATTAAAGCAATAATGTACGCAACGCTATTATAAAAAAGACGCCATAAGGCGTCTTTTAAAATTTACAATTAATTGACAATTGAGTTCAACATGCCCTTAATTTACCCATAAAAATACACACCCGATTGGGTGGGTATTTTTATCTTAAGAGAGAGTCTGCGCTGCGTTATTTTTCGAGTGTCCTTGACACTTTGCGAAAAATTGCCTTGCTCGAGACTTCACACTCGAAACGAGCTTCGCTCCTTTCGGTGCTCCGACGAACTCCATGTGTTCAACATGCCCTTAATTTACCCATAAAAATACACACCCGATTGGGTGTGTATTTTTATGGGGCGAGTTAAGAGAGTCGAACTCTTGGCCTCCAGAGCCACAATCTGGCGCTCTAACCAACTGAGCTAAACCCGCCATATAAATTTGTTAAAAATAAAAAAAAAGGCGCGTCAGGAGAGATTCGAACTCCCGAGCGTCAGCTTAGAAGGCAGATGC
>JAZSNJ010000126.1:0-1503 GCA_045536355.1 Clostridia bacterium
GGTTCAATTTCTGTTGGGTGGTTGTGTGTTTCGTTTTTAAAGAGTAAAAGCCATGGTTCTTTTTTGCCATTGGTTTCAACTTCTATTTTAACTGTACAAGCGTTAATTTCTTCTGACTCGTCAAGCTTTTCGAGTTTGCCCTCTTTTTTAAGATATTTAACTGCAATTGTTGCAATATCCATAAGATTTATGGGCTTTGTTCTGCCTAAAACTTTTCTTGTTTCCAAATACTCATTATATGCACTTTCCAAAAGTTCATCTTCAAAAGTAACAGAGTCAATTGTAGTTGAAAATGTTGTGTGTCTGCAATGGTCAGACCAGTATGTATCAATCATTTTGATTTCGGTTATGGTTGGATTTCTGCCCTCATCTATAAAATACTTCTGGCAAAATAAAATATCATCTTTATCCATTGCAAGGCCGAATTCATTTATAAAATCTTCAAGACCTTTTGGTGAAAGCTCAATAAATCCGTCTAAAACCTTAACAGTTTCGGGAATTTCATACTCTGTTTTTAAAGTGTCTTTTTTGTCTAAACTTGCTTCTCTTGCTTCTACAGGATTTATAACATATTTCTTAATCTGCTGTAACTCGGTATCTTTTACATCACCGTAAATTAAATATACCTTTGCACTTCTTACTGTAGGCTTTTCGCCTTGTGAAATAAGTTGGATACACTGCGCTGCAGAATCTGCTCTCTGGTCAAACTGACCCGGTAAAAATTCTGTAGCAAATACGCATTTTGTGTCTAAATTTAATTCTTCACAGGTTATATCAATCTGCGGCTCTGAAAAAACATTTTTTACCGAATAACAGAAAAGCTCTTTTGAAATATTTTCAACATCATATCTGTTTATTACTCTTATATCTTTTACACTTTTAATAAGCAAAAGATTATTGATGTCGCTTAAAAGTGCTTTAGCTTCGTTTGCAAGTTCTTTCTTTTTCTCAACATAAATACGGTAAACCATTATATCAATACCTTTCTGTCAACAAAAAATATTTACTGTTTTGCTTTTAATGCTCTTTGCCCAATATCCTTTCTGTAGTATGCATTTTCAAAAGTAATGTTTTCTACCTTTTCATAAGATTTTGAAATGGCATCTTTTAAAGTTTCGCTTGTTGCAACAACGCCTAAAACTCTGCCTCCGTTTGTTTTTAAAACCCCATTTTCCATTTTAGCACCTGCTACATAAACGCTGTCCGCTAATTCCTGTGGGATGTTAATTTCAAAACCTTTTTCATAGCTTTCAGGGTAGCCTTTAGATGCCATAACAACACAACAAGCACTCCCTTGTTTGAATTTTACTTCACATTCTTTTAATGTGCCAGAAGTTACTGATTGCATTATTGTCAAAAGGTCAGACTGAAGTAGTGGCAGAACAACCTGAGTTACAGGGTCGTCAAAGCGACAGTTATATTCTATAACCTTTGGTCCATAAGGGGTTAGCATTAAACCAAAATACAAACAGCCTTTAAATACTCTGCCCTCTTTTTTCATTG
>JAZSNJ010000001.1:0-8008 GCA_045536355.1 Clostridia bacterium
ACTTTACGAGAACCTTTTGCTGGTTATGCTATATAATTTTCAAAGTCCAATGCTGTTTTTCGACAGCTTTTATATATTACCACACTCATTTACCTTTGTCAACACTTTTTTTAACTTTTTTTTAAAAAATTTAAGTGCTTCCAAAAAAAGTGGGTAGCTTGTTTATATTAACACACTTTACATGTGCTTGTCAACACTTTTTTTGATTTTTTTTACTGTGATTTTAAACTGTATTTTTCACCATGCAGTAAGTCGTGCTGAATCATTTTATAATCCTGCTCTAATTCTTTGTCAATTTCTTTTACTTTATTCAAAAATGTTCCTGTATGGTCATATATCATATTTTTTACATAGGCAGGATACAGTGAATAAAATCTGTCTATTACTGCGTAGTACCCCGGAACTTTTTCAAGTTTTGCCGATTTTAATATTTCAATGCCTAATTTTGCTGCACAAACATGTTCCGGAAGTGATATCTCTACTCCGTAGTTTGACCAGAGAACATAAGGAGTCTGATAAAGCTTTGGATATTCGCTTGAAATAAAGTTATCTGTCTTTTCTACCATTCCACCTTTCATATAGGTAGAACCTTCCGTACCTAAAAGTGGCTGATGGTCGCCATACATTGCAATAATTACGGGCTCTTTGACATTTTTAAAATATTCGATGAGCATATTAAATGCTTTGTCGGCATCGTATACGCCCTGTGTAAATTCATTTAACCCCTGAAGTTCAAGTTCAGTTAAATCATCACAAGATACTGAAATATCATACTCATCATATCTTTTAACATTGTATGCACCGTGATTTTGCATGGTAACCATAAAACAGAAAAGACTGTCTTTGGTTTTATTCTCATAAGCCTCAATTATTTTTTTAGAGGCAAATTCATCCGATGCATAAAAGCCTTTTTTCTCAAAATCTTCAAAATCATCCATACCTAAAAACTTGTCAAAGCCTAAAAGCGGGTATGCTTTTGAACGATTGTAGAAGTTTTTATGATAAGGGTGCATTGCAACTGTTTCGTAACCGTTGTTTTTATAAGTTTCAACCAGAGACGGTGTTTCAACCAGTATATGCTGTATATAAGGATATGAACTTGCAGGTAAAAATGCAGTAGAGTATCCTGTTAAAGCTTCAAACTCTGGCATACAGGTTCCGCCTGTAAACACAGGGGTTATAAGCTTACCAACCGGATAGCCTTCTTTTTCTAATTTGTGAAGTGTTGGAACAGGATCTTTCGAAAAAGTTGCATTGGTGAGTTCTTCGGGATTCCACCATGCTTCATTTTGTATTATTATAACAGTAGGATTTACTGAACTTTTATTTTCAATATAATCGGTTAAAGCATATTTTTCCTGGATATCTTTTATTGTCTGTTCTGAGTAAGTGTCCGGCGTTTTAACAATTAAATCTCCTATTCTGGGGAAGAAAGTTAAGATAAGCCCGTTTTCTCTCAAATTCTCAACAGGATTAAATGCTGCTATTTCTATGTTCATATTATCCATTGTTCTGTGCCTGAAATTATAGTTAATACAATAAAAATAAACAGTTGCCAGGAAAAAGCCCGTAAACACGAGTGATAGCATCATTTTTACATAAGTTTTTATCTTAGTTGTATTTACTCTTTCAATTTTTCTTAAAAGTAAATATCCTAAAATGATTACAACTAAAGAAATAATATATGTTATTCTTATTGGAATTTCAACAAAAGATACTATCTGTTCTATATTTTTAACTAAAAGTATATCAGATGGTAAAAGTGGGTCGCCGGTAAGGGCTAAAAGCACATAATTTACCAGAGACAGTGAATAAAAGAAAACAGCGTTTATAAGATAAGCCCATTTTATCTTTCTTAAAAACACAAGAAGTATACACTGACACGCCATAACAAAAATATATGATAAAACAAGTTTTAATATAAAATGCTGTCCCGGAAGGAAAAACACCAAAAGTGCCTGAACATCTGCGAGGTGCATAATTTCAAGGGCTACCAAAATAATAAATGGAGCCAAAAAGAACGAAACCACATAAAGCTTTAACCCTTTATTGTTGTTTTCAATTTTATTTTCAATGTCTTGTTGCTTTTTTTCGATAAAAGCTTTTATGTTACCGAAAATAGATTTAAGCTTTGTCAAATTACAGGTTCCTCCTTAAAAATAAAAAAGTGTTATAACCATGACATTATAACACTTTATTTTTTATTTTTCAACTTCTTTATCAGCTTTTTGAAATGCTTGTTAGTTTAAGTGCCCCATCATATAGTTTTGCTGTATATTTAAAGTTGTTTATTTTTGTTTTGTATGTTCCGTCTTTTTCGTAAACCCCACACACTTCGTAAGTGATTATTGTATATGTAGAATCTGATGTTTTATTTATGCTTTTTACAGAAAGTGAAAGCATTTCCTGCTTGGTACCATCAATTGAAAGTTTTTCAACTAAATTTTTCTGCGATGAGTAAATACTGCTTCCGGGATACAAAGTATCGCTTACTTTTAAGAAATCACCTGTGTTTATTGCATCAACCAATCCCCATGCATATTTGTTAAGCAAAGAATTGATTTCATAAGTTGCATCCTTTTCGCCTGTTTCTAAAGTTCTTTCTTTTTTCTTTGCCTCGGCTATTTTTTTGTAAACGGATGTTATTTCCTTTTTCTGATTCCCGTCTAAATATCTTGTATCAAGCTCAGGTAAAGTTCTTTCTACCAAATCATAAAGTTCATTTTCCGCATAACTTATGATATTATCATAAAGATTTATATTCTTATTATACTCTTCTATTATTTCTTCTAAATCGTCAATTTCTTCTTTAATATCGTATTTTCTGTATTCTTTTGGGATATCGTTCAAAAACTTTTCAGCATCTTTATAATTTTCTTTGTCAAGGCACTCTAAAGCATTGTTATAATTATAAACAATATCATACATAATTTTTATGTTGTTTTTATCATAGTTTTTTTCGATGGCTGATAAGAACTTGCTTTCTGCAAGTTCATAATTTTCATCATCAAAAGCTTCCATACCGCTTTTATATAAGGCACCCGCTCCCCCAAAAGAGCAAGATGCTGTAAAGCATAAAATTAAAGTGATTATTGCGAACAAAAATATCTTTTTATTCATACCCTTGTATCCCCTCTTTATATCTCCTTATTATATTTTACAAAAAAGTTAGTCATTTGTCAAATCATGAGAATACAAAACCATTGACAAGCCCAATTGTAATGTTTTATAATATACATTGATATATTATATAGTAAGGAAATTGTTTTAATGCGTATACTTGGAATTGACCCCGGCTTTGCAATAGTGGGCTATGGGATAATAGAACAAAATAATTCTTCTGGTTATAAAACGGTTGATTTCGGAAAGATTACCACACCTGCACACACACCTTTGTCTAAAAGGTTAAAGTCGGTTTATGATGGTATGACAGAGCTTATTAAAGTCTATAAGCCTGATGTTTTAGCAATAGAAGAACTGTTTTTTAACACAAACACCACAACGGCAATTGCTGTTGGCCATGCAAGAGGTGTTATACTTTTATCAGCGGCGAACGAAAACATACCTATTTTTGAGTATACTCCCCTGCAGATAAAACAGGCTGTTACGGGCTATGGACGGGCAGATAAAAATCAGGTTCAGCAAATGGTTAAAATGTTTTTAAAACTAAAGGAAGTGCCAAAACCCGATGACACGGCAGATGCTTTGGCAGTTGCAATTTGCCATGCAAATTCCGCTTCGCTTTCGAATATACTTGGATTGGAGAGTAACTAAATGTATTCATTTATAAAAGGTACATATGTAGGAAATAAAAATCAGTATTTGGTTATTGAAGCCTCTGGTGTTGGCTACAAAATATGTTGCGGTCCAAACACCATAGCAAAAATGCCAAAGATTGGTGAAGAGACAAAAATTCATACTTATCTTAATGTAAGAGAAGACGCTTTGGAGCTTTACGGTTTTTACACCGAAGAAGAACTTGAAATGTTTGAAATTTTAACCTCTGTTTCAGGTGTCGGCCCAAAAGTGGGAATCGCAATACTATCTTATGTTTCACCGAAAGAACTTGTTGTAGCAATTGGGTCAGATAATGCAAAACCTTTTACAAAAGCACCTGGTGTTGGCCCGAAACTTGCTAAAAGAATTATCTTAGAGCTTAAGGATAAATTCAAAAATACTTCAGCAGAAGATTTGTCAGGCGATATTTTAATCATAGAAGACAATTCTGCTTTAGCAGAAGCAAAAGAGGCTTTAATGGCGCTCGGTTATTCATCGCAAGAAGCTTTAAAAGCTGTTGCGGGACTTACAGGCTCTGTTGAAGATATTATAAGCACTGCACTTAAAAACCTTATGTCTAAAAGATAATCTGAAAGGGAAAAATTACTATGGATGACAGAATTATAACATCAACCTTTACAACGGATGATGAAGATATTGAGCTTTCTTTAAGGCCTCACAGTTTAAAAGAATATGTAGGTCAGGAGAAAGCAAAGGAAAATTTGGAGATTTTTATTGAAGCTGCAAAAAAAAGAAATGAAGCGCTTGACCATATTTTGCTTTACGGTCCTCCCGGACTTGGAAAAACAACTCTGGCAAACATCATTTCAAACGAAATGGGTGTTAATATAAGAATTACATCAGGTCCTGCAATTGAGCGCCCGGGCGACCTTGCGGCAATAATTTCAAACCTTGCTGAAAATGATATCTTGTTTATTGACGAAATTCACAGATTAAGCAGAAGTGTTGAAGAGATTTTATACCCTGCTATGGAAGATTTTGTTATCGATATTGTTTACGGAAAAGGTGTTTCGGCAAAGACCGTCAGAGTTGCACTTCCTAAATTCACTTTAATCGGTGCAACTACAAGGGCGGGTCTTTTAAGCTCACCGCTTCGTGATAGATTTGGTTTTATTTCAAGGCTTGAAATGTATACCGTCGAAGAGTTAAAAGACATTGTTAAGCGCTCTGCATCTATTTTAAATATTGTAATTGAAGAAGAGGGCGCAGAAGAGATTGCCCTTCGTTCAAGAGGAACCCCCAGAATTGCAAACAGACTTTTAAAAAGAGTAAGAGACTATGCAGAAATTAAGGGTAACGGTGTTATAACCAAAGAACTGGCTGACCGTTCACTCGATATGATGGAGGTTGACAAATTAGGTCTTGACGCTTTGGACAGAAGAATTTTAAACACAATTATCAAAAATTTTGCAGGAGGTCCCGTTGGGCTTGACACAATAGCAGCATCAATCGGGGAAGAAAGTAATACCATAGAAGATGTGTGCGAACCTTATCTTTTGCAAACAGGCTTTTTGTCGAGAACTGCAAGAGGAAGATGTGCTACAAAAGCAGCATACGATTACATGGGAATAGAATATAATGAAAAATAAGTTGTGTTTTAACATTTCTTCCTTTTTATGACAATTTTAATCTTGAATTTATCATAAAAAGGTGTTAAAATATACTTTGTCTGCATTCTAACTAAAGGATGCTAATACCATAAATATTAATCAGGAGGTGTCTTTTAATGAATATTAAACCATTAGCTGACAGAATTGTTATTAAAATGACAGAAGCAGAAGAAACCACTGCAAGTGGTATTATTCTTACAGGCTCTGCAAAAGAAAAACCACAGATTGCTGAAGTTTTAGCTGTAGGTCCGGGCGGTCTCGTTGACGGTAAAGAAGTTAAAATGGAACTTAAAGTTGGCGATAAAGTTATTATCAGCCAGTACGCAGGTACTACCGTTAAGTTTGACGGTGTGGAATACACAATTTTAAGACAAAGTGATGTTTTGGCTAAAGTTGAGTAATTTTTAAGGAGGATTTTATTATGGCAAAAGACATTTTATTCGGCGAAGAAGCCAGAAAAAGCCTTGAAAAAGGCGTAAACAAATTGGCTGACACCGTTAAGGTTACACTTGGTCCTAAAGGCAGAAATGTTGTTCTGGACAAAAAATTCGGCACACCGCTTATTACAAATGACGGTGTTACAATTGCAAAAGAAATCGAACTTCCTGACCCATTTGAAAATATGGGCGCACAGCTTGTAAAAGAAGTTTCAACAAAAACAAATGATGTTGCAGGTGATGGTACTACAACAGCTACTCTTTTAGCTCAGGCTATTGTAAGAGAAGGTCTTAAAAATGTTGCTGCAGGTGCAAACCCAATGATACTCAAAAAAGGTATGGAAAAAGCAGTAAACAATGTTGTTGAAACAATTATCAAAAACAGCAAAAAAGTTTCAGGTAAAGAAGATATTGCAAGAGTTGCATCTGTTTCTTCTGCTGATGAAAATATCGGCTCACTTATTGCTGATGCAATGGAAAAGGTTACAAATGACGGTGTAATCACAGTTGAAGAATCAAAAACTGCTGAAACAATGGTTGAAGTTGTTGAAGGTATGCAGTTTGACAGAGGTTACATCTCACCTTATATGGTTACAGATACCGATAAAATGGAAGCGGTAATTGATGATGCTTACCTTTTGATTACAGACAAAAAAATCTCAAATATTCAGGATCTTCTCCCACTTTTAGAACAGATTATGCAACAGGGTAAAAAACTTGTTATAATCTCAGAAGATATTGAGGGAGAAGCTTTGGCAACACTCGTTGTTAATAAACTTCGTGGAACATTTACCTGCGTTGCAGTTAAAGCTCCCGGCTTTGGCGACAGAAGAAAGGCTATGCTTCAGGATATCGCAATTTTAACAGGTGGCCAAGTTATTTCAGAAGAATTAGGCCTTGACATTAAAGAAACCAATATTACACAATTGGGCAGAGCAAGACAGGTTGTTGTTCAAAAAGAAAACACAATTATTGTTGACGGTGCAGGAAACCAAGAAGAAATCAAAAACAGAGTTTCACAGATTAAAGCACAGATTGAAGAAACAACTTCTGAATTTGATAAAGAAAAACTTCAGGAAAGACTTGCTAAAATGTCAGGCGGTGTTGCTGTATTAAAAGTTGGCGCAGCAACCGAAACCGAAATGAAAGAGAAAAAATTAAGAATTGAAGATGCCTTAGCTGCAACAAGAGCAGCTGTTGAAGAAGGTATTGTTGCTGGTGGCGGTACTGCTTACATTAATGCTATCGCACCACTTGACAAAATCATTGAAAAAGCAACAGGCGATGAAAAAACAGGTATGAAAGTAATAAAGACTGCATTAGAAGAACCATTAAAACAAATCTGCTCAAATGCAGGTATCGAAGGCGCAGTTGTAGTTGACAAAATTAAAGCAAGTGCAACAGGCTATGGTTTTAACGCTCTTACAGAAACCTACGGTGATATGATCAAGCAAGGTATTGTTGACCCTGCTAAAGTAACCCGTTCAGCACTTCAAAACGCTGCATCTGTTGCAGCAATGATTTTAACAACCGAAAGCTTGGTTGCAAATCAGCCTGAACCCGAAGCACCTGCTCCAGCAGGAATGCCTGGCGGAATGGGTGGAATGTATTAATAAAAATAAAAAAGCACAGAGAACATTCTCTGTGCTTTTATTTTGTTTGATTAAATATATTTATAATATTCTTTTGTTTCTTTACTGCATAATCATACGCAAGTCTGGTCCCGCTTTTTGTCTTGACATTGGTAACAGGAGTATAACTTTCATCAAAATACACAAGACAAAATTTACTTTTATCTATCATTTCAAAGTTTCTTTTAATATAAATAAGCTTTCCTGCTTTAACAATATGTTCAGGAAAGTAAGTCTTTTCACAGCTTTTTAAAAGATAGCTTTCATAATCATCACTTATATCAGGATACTCTGCCCTGACATAAATTCTCTTTATATGCGGATATTTTTCTTTCAGCTTTTTGGCAACATCTCTGCACAAACTGTCGAACTCGCTTTTACTTCCCATTAAAAATGTGTCAACATTATTATTAAGTATCAGGTCTTCCATTACTTCATAAACCTTAATTTTTAAACTTTCTGCATCTGATATTTTCCTATGCCCAAAGAAACAGCAAGTATTTTTTACTTCATTCATAAAATACCCCTAAAT